>JAITWB010000207.1 GCA_031285525.1 Spirochaetaceae bacterium | reverse complement strand
TGCCGATTGTCTCCCCGGTGGGATACGAGGGCGGCTCTAAATCCCTCTTTGCCCGTTTTGCAGGACGCACTACGGGAAACCGTAAGCCCTGGGGTGAGTTGTTCTTCAACGGTGATTTTGGAACGGCCCTTTCAGACAATGACGAATTTGTGGAAGTGCTGGAAGCGGTACGGAGGGCGCCCTCTGCTATTAATGTGCAGCCCTGGCGTATTCTCAAGGACGTCGATGGGGTATTTCACTTTTATTCCGCCGGTAAAACGGACATGAATCGTATCGATATGGGGATAGCGCTTTGTCATTTTGAAATAGCGTCCAAAGAAAAGGGATTCACCGGAACATATCAGGTTCGTGAAAAGGGCAGTGAAGGTGAATTCAAATACCTGGTAAGCTGGGTGAGGAAATAACGTTCTATTACCATTATCAAAACTTGCAAAGTCATTATTCGAGGCACTATATTTAAAAAGGAGGTTATTGATGAAAAGGATACGTAAGACAGTACGAGGCCGTAGTGTTGTTGACGGCGCGGGAGTACATCTGGTACGGGTACTCGCAGGTCATGATGTGAAGGATTTCGACCCCTTTCTCATGCTTGATTCTTTCGATTCGAAAAATCCGGATGATTACATTAAGGGGTTTCCGTTCCATCCTCATCGGGGTATAGAGACGATTACCTATCTTATTGAGGGTGAAATTATTCATCAGGACAGTTTGGGGAATAAGGGTACTATTCATGCGGGAGAGGCTCAGTGGATGACCGCAGGGAGCGGTATTTTGCACCAGGAGATGCCTCAGGCGGTACCCCGTATGCTGGGGATTCAGATATGGCTGAATCTCTCCCGGAAGGATAAAATGACCCATCCTGCGTACTTTGATATAACCGGCGATATGGTTCCGGCAGTGACAGAAAACTTCGGGACTGTTCGGGTTATATCGGGTGAGTATGCTGGAACAAAAGGGGTGAATCCTCCCTATATTCTGGCTACCTTATATGATGTTGCCCTTGAGACCGGTAAACAGGCGGTGATTCCCGTAAAGAAAGACGAAAATGCGTTTATCTTTCTTATTGAGGGGGATGCTATTGTGAATGAAGCTCCTTTGTCTGAAAAAACTGCTGTTCTTTTTGAGATGGAGGGGAATAGTATTCAGGTTTCAGCACCAGAGGATGCTCCTGCACGGTTTATCTTTTTCTCCGGCAAGCAGCTGAAAGAGCCTATTGCGTGGGGCGGCCCTATCGTGATGAACACGGAAGAGGAATTGAGGCAGACCTTTGTGGAGCTTGAAGAGGGGACGTTTATCCGTCATGCCCCTTCAGCGTGACACGTTGGTGTTGATACATCAGGTGTCACATTAGTGTAAGCGCTCTTGTATGTAGTGGGCTGCTGTTTTTACAGCTTCGATCATGCTTGTAGGATTGGCGATGCCTTTGCCTGCAATGTCAAAGGCTGTTCCGTGATCAACGCTGGTGCGTAGAAAGGGAAGCCCCAGTGTAATCGATACTGTTTTGTGGAAATTGAGGGTTTTGCAGGCGATGTGCCCCTGATCATGATACAGTGAAAGAACAGCCGTGTATGTGCCGGTAAGGGCTTGATGAAAGACTGAATCCGCTCCGATGGGACCGAATACGTTGATTCCGTCGGAGCGGGCTTTTTCGATAGCAGGATAGAGATGTTCTTCTTCAGTACCGAAAAGTCCGTGTTCTCCGCAGTGGGGGTTTAATCCGGCAACCGCAATCGAAGGATTTTGTATCCGTAAGTCTTTTCTCAGGGCGCTGTCGCAGCGTCGAAGATAGTTGTATACCCGTTCCTCGGTTACCAAATCGCAGGCCTGCCGCAGGGATACATGGCGGGTAAGGAAGAAGGAGCGGAGTCCGGTGGTTTCAAACATGGTCAGGGGATCTTCCGTTCCGGTAAGACCTGCAAGTATTTCTGTGTGACCGATGTAGGGTACTCCTGCTGCTTTGAGGCTTTCTTTGTTGAGCGGTCCTGTGGCGATTGCGTCTATGTCACCGGAGCGGACAGCGGCAACGGCTTTTTCTATAGCCTCATATGCGGCTCTACCGCCTTCAGCCGTGATTTTTCCCATATAGGAGACCGGATCGGTTGTCCCAAAAAGAACGGGTTCGCAGCGTTTCCGTACTTCGGGGGATGCAAATGCAGCTTTTGCGATTTCCGGTCCGATTCCTGCCGGGTCTCCTGTGGTAATTCCTATTCGTGGTTTCATCGTGTCTCCCCGTATACAGGGGTCAGATACTTTTCGAGTTTTTCAATAACCAGTTCAAATTGAATCGGTTTTCCCAGGTGATCGTTCATACCTGCCTTGAGGCATTTTTCTACATCTTCCTTAAACACGTTTGCTGTCATTGCTACGATAGGAATTGTCTTTGCGGAAGCTATATTCATTTCCCTGATACATTTGGTTGCCTCGTATCCGTCAACCTCCGGCATGTGGATGTCCATAAAGATCATATCATAGTTGCCGTCGGCGGCGGCGAAGATATCACAGGCTTCCCGTCCATTAACCGCATTGTCGATGGTTATCTCCGTATCCTCAAGAAGCGCAGCCAGTATTTCTCTATTTATATCGATATCCTCTGCAAGCAGTATTCGTTTTCCGGGAAATCGGGGAGGGGTATCAGGTTCTGCGTTTTTTGGCTGTTCCTCGGGTTCCGCTTCCTGGGTACGGATGGTAAATACAAAACGGGAACCCTTTCCCGATTCAGATTGAACAGAGATAGTGCCCCCCATGAGCTCGACGATATTCTTTGAGATGGCGAGTCCCAGTCCTGTTCCGCCGAATTTTCGGGAGATTCCTCCGTCAGCCTGTTCAAAGAGTTGAAAGAGCCTTTTCTGCTGTTCCTGAGTTATGCCGATGCCGTTATCGATAACCTCAAACTGAAGCGTAAAGGGGTTTTGCTGTTCCTCCAGGCGGCTGATATGCAGTTGTATCTTCCCTTGTTCCGGCGTGAATTTGCTCGCATTTCCGACCAGGTTGGCGATAACCTGTGCAAGCCGCTGCCGGTCTCCGTGTAGAGCCGAAGGAACAGATTCGTCTATGGTGACGGTGAAGTGTTGCTTTTTTTCTTCGATGCTGAAACTGACAATCGTCAGTACTTGCCGAAGCATCTCCTTTAGGGAGTATGCGCTTTCCGAGAGTTCCAGCTTTCCCGCTTCGATTTTTGACATATCCAGTATGTCGTTTATGATCCCCAGGAGATGATTCGAAGCCTCACTTATCCGGTCAAGACAGTAGTCGGTTTTTTCCCTGTCCTCTGTCTGGTGCGCTATGGCGGTCATACCGATGATGGCGTTCATGGGGGTACGCATTTCGTGGCTCATGCGGGCAAGGAAGGTGGTCTTGCTTTTGTTTTCCTCATCCGAGCGCAGCTGTTCAGTACGGATTCTAATAAGGATAGAACAGAGCGCCGCTGCAAGTACGGCGCCGAGTATTCCCAGTACAGAGGCGAGAGTACGTACCTGCTGGTAATAGCTGTTCCATGGCGTTATGACGCCGATATGCCATCCGGTAAAAATGGTACGGAAAAAGGCGATGCTGTCTGTTCCATCGCTGTCAGTAAATCTTACCGCAGCGATGGGTCTCCCTGCTGTGAGCATTGTTCCGAGATGCGGATAATCGCCTCCAGCATGAAGGATGTTTTTTCCTATCAGATTACTGTCCCGATGGGCGGCGAAATTAAGGGTGTCGCTCAGGAAAACGCCGTAACCGTTATTCGCTATTTTCTGATTCTGTATATATTCGATTATCTTTGTGAGATTCAGGTCAAAGGCAAAAACTCCTCCGGAATTTCCCTGGTCATCAAAGACTTGCTTGGAAAATGAAAAAACCATGTCCCCGGTGTCTATGTCGGCATAGGGTTCGGAAAAGAATATCTCCCCGTTGGCAGCATCTGCGCCGATATACCAGGTGCGGATGAGGGGGTTGTAGTCCTCAGGAGGTATCCAGCCTTCGCCGTCCAGAACCTCCCCGTGTATGAATCCGTATACTTTTATGAAGTCCGATAAGGGTGACTCTTTGGAACGGAAATAGACAGTCATGCTTTCAAAAAAATACAGCATTTCGGCATTTGATTTCCCTGAAGAGAGCATGCTTTCCACGGTTTGTGTGAGGTTTGCGAATATGACTTCCGATTCGGAGAGGGTTGCGCTTACCGCTTCCTGGGTGGTATTCATGCTTTCTTCACTGATTATGAACATTTGTCTTCGTACTATGCCGCTTACGTAAAAATAACTTACCAATACCATGGTAAGAAAAGCTATGAGAACAAATAGTATCTGCTGATAGTTTGTTTTTATTATTCTTTTAAGTGTATTTTTCACTTGGGACTTCCTCTGGCGTATATATGTACCCATAACTGTAGATGAGTATATCCTAAATTGTTAGTTCTGCAAAGATATTGTTCTTTTTGATACTTGAATAGAGCGGCAATATCTGGTACACCTTAGTATATGACTGACAATATAGAAAACACTTCTGTGGATACTGATGAAATTTCCCTGATCGATCTCGCCGCTGTTCTGTGGAAATACAGGATATTTATTATAGTCACCGTTGTTCTTGCGATGGTCGGCGTTGTGGCTTTTTCCGTTATTTCTATTGTACTTCCCCCGGAAAAGAGTCCATTCCCTAATGAATATACCCCGGAATCTTTGATGCTCATCAATGAGGGATCTAATTCGTCCGGAGGGCTTTCTTCTGTGCTTGCGTCCAGCGGTCTCGGAAGTCTTGCGGGACTTGCCGGGGTCAGCGGCGGCGGCGGTACCTCCAATGGGCAGCTTGCGCAGGTTATATGCGGAACCAATTCGTTTCTCGACTCTGTGGTTGATCGGTTTGATCTGATAGAACGGTGGGAGATCGAAAAAAGTGTACGCGCTTCAAGTCGAACCGCATTGAAAAAAGTGCTTATTGGCACTTTGGATGATGAAACCGGAGTATTCTCGCTGAAGTATACCGACATCGACCCGGTGTTCGCCGAGCAGGTAACCAACTATGCGACTGAATTGTTGGAATCCCGATTCAAAGAGATGAAGCTCGATCAGAATCAGCTCAAAAAAGAAAACCTTGAAGCAAGTCTTGAGGCAGCTATGGCTGAATTGTTGAGGCTTGAAGGGGATATGCAGAGTCTTGAGCTGGGACGTGCTATGCCCAACCCGACAAATATACCCCGAATAACATTGGAAGCCGCCCGGATTACGCGGGAGATAGAGGTTCAGGAACTGGTATACAAAGAGATGCGGCAGGAATATGAGCTGACTAAGATTACCATGGACAGTGAGACTCCTGTGTTTCAGGTTCTTGAGTATGCCGAGGTTCCGGATCAAAAAAGCGGTCCGAGCAGGGGAATGCTCTGTGTCATCGTAACCTTCGCCGCAGGATTCCTGAGTGTTTTTCTAGCCTTCCTGTTCAATGCTATTAAGAATATCAAGAATGATCCGGATGCAATGAGTAAATTCAGGGGAAACAACGTAAAATAAGAAATGTAATCCACTGGGGAGAGTCGCATGTAACAGGCATCCGCATTATACTTCTACTAATGGATATGGATGCAGAAATTGAATATGTATTAGACAATATTCGGAAGCTCAGATGTGAAAGGAAGATGTCTGTTGTCGAGCTCGCCTCACAGGCCGGTATCGCTCGGAGCTACCTTTTTTATCTTGAGAGTCATCAAAAAATTCCCACGCTTAAAACGATACACAAGCTTGCACGTGCGCTTGGTGTTACGATGAAAGATTTTTTCATCTAATAAGTGTATCGTTCTTCATTACTGGGGGTTTTCATCTTCGGAGGTCTTCTGCGAGGATTGCTCCGTTGTCGCTATTGCTTTCAGTGTTCTCAGTTTTCTATTAAACAATTCGTTTATGTCCTTTCTTGAGGATACTGAAAATACCGGTGTTCCGCCCCTATCTGTACGATAGGGGTATTCCGCCGGTGTCGTATAAGCATAACTTGCTGGATTGTTTATCCACCATTCAAGCACATTCACGATGAGAAGAGTCTGGTATATCAGATTTGCATTTGATTTGTTTCGGGAGGACTTGAGTCCCAGGATCGCATCAAGCCTATAAGATATAGGGTTCTGGACTGCGAAGGAATAGGTGTTCCATGGTTCGGATATACCGTCCACCGGAAGCCCGGGGCGGCCGCCGTTTTGCTTGAGTGATGCTTCTATGTTGCGGGTTAGGTGGTTTAGAATCTTCTGGAGGTTTTTGACCCGTACATGGAGGGGCTTTTCCTGCTTTGCCGCATGACGTTCCAGGGTTAATATTTCGTAGGAGAGGTGGGGCAGGAATATGGATTTTGCGGTCCACATTATTTGGGACATCATCTTACGGGCATAAGGCGACCGTCTAAAGTCGGCCTGGGCAAAGTCCTGGTTTACATACTCCTGGAGGACTTCGGCATAGAGTTTTTCAAAGTCGTTTTCCCGGTATGAGGGCCAGTCATTGAATATCTTCGTAATGTCGTCTTCTTTTCTGGTTACCCCCGATTCGTCCGCGGTATTGAAGGTTATTGCCCGGCAGCCGTAAAAAAGCTCTTCGATGATACGCATGAGGATGACGGTCAATTGCAGGGGGTTGTTCGGCGCCAGGAGTACGAACCCCGGATCGAATTTAAGCAGCGGCTCGAAATAGGGGTACATATCGGGGCCTTGATCCAGAATGTCCCAGCCCGCCTCAGGGAATAGTTTTTCCAGCAGAGCCAAGCCTTTTTTCACCTTTTCTGGTATTACCGATTCGGATTCTTTTTTTTCCGGAACTTCTTCAGACAGTTCCTGTTTTGTATCGGGCTTTTCCTCTGAGGCTGACACTTCTTCCGTCGATGAGAGGATGGTTTCCGCCTTTTGTTCCGGCTGCGCCATTATGAGATCGTATTTTGTCAGTGAAAGGAAGGTCAAGATTCGGGATATCCGCTTGGTATAGAATAGTTCGTATTCTATGAAGTCGGTGCAGCTCATTCTCATGAGGAGGGGATAGAGTCCCTTATAGACTTGGCCGTAGATGTAATACCATTCGGCAATGGCGTCTTTTATGAGGGCAAGGATAGGTTCCCGTGAGCTCTCCTTTTGGTTGATAGCCAGTTCAGTGTATACCGCTTTATAGATATCCCGTATCTGGTGGGCTCCCAGGAAATAAAGTTTTATCAGCGGTTTAAACAGCTCGTGAATGAAGGGGAGCATTTTGCTGACCGTGACATCCTTTGATTCACTTTGAAGCTGCTCAAGCAGCGTTCCCTGTACTCGTATGTCCCACTGGCGGACAACCCTGAATACCCGGTATTTGAATTCCTGGCTGTTCTGTACCCTGTCGAGGAATGTTTCGGAACCATAGGCAAGCAGTTTTTGACTGGCGGTGACGAAACGCTGAATATGACCGATGTGATCAGTGAGTATATGTTCGATGAAAGAAGGGTTAATTTTTTCATCCGGTTTTCCTGCGAAGAGAAAGGAAAAAAAGCCGTAGTTGGGGATTATGCGGTATTCTTTGTCCATCATGATCTTGCTGAGCAGTAAAAGGTCTTTCTTCTGCATTGATGGAAGTTGGGGAATCATGGAAGATCTGCTTACGTCGGTAAAGCCTCCGGGAGTTGCTGATACGGCGCTCTTTCGGGGTTCCTGACCTTTCTGCGGGGAGGTGGTCTTTTTTGTCCCTTTGGAAGCATTCCCAGGAGCGTTCTTTATAAGCCGGACGTTTTTTTGAATATGTTGGTGCATCTGCTGTTTTTCTTCTGTGTTTATGGGTCTTTCGATGCCTATATCACCTCCCAGAAGGCCGGCGATTCGCTTGGCTTCATCGGGATCGAGTTGTCCGAGGTTTTCTCTGGTTTTTTGCAGTTCCCCAGGGGCATACACTGCCGCTCTTTTTTTCGGGTTATCTTCTGCCATATGTGTGTAACTCCCTCTACAATCTGAGCATCATTTTTTTACCGATACCGGAAAAAGATCGAAGCTGTATCTTTTCTCCTTCTCCGGTGAGTAAAAAACCATCAAAGGTGCCGTAGATTGTATGATATTCTGTGCGTAAAATAAAGATACTCATCTTTCGCTTGTTGTCTGAGATCGGGGTGAATGTGAGATCCACCATACTTTCCGTGTCCTGTATGACCCAGGTGCCGTTTATGCCGTAGGGTCTGGTGATCTTTACCGGCGGCAGTGGCCATGTTTTTCCATCCACAAAGAATACATTTTCATTATAATGGAATTCGTCTGAAGATACTTGAGAGGTGAGCCGGAAGAGCACCTGGCGGTTCTCTGCGGAGCCTATTCCTATGACTCTGCTGAATTTGCTATGCAGGGGATGATATAATTTTCTGATGCTGAAAAAGCCTGTTCCGTCTTCGGCAGAGACTGTTTTGCCGCCGATGATGAGGGAGCCTTTGAGGGGAGAAGTGACCTGCCAGGAGGCGAGACAGCGGCGGCGGACATCCAAAGGCACCACCGAGGAGAGCTGCCCTGAGCGGGGATCGGGGATGTTTAGTGAAAAGGATGCTTCTGCGTCGGGGCGGATGCCGTCCCCTTTGACCCGGAAAAGGGCGGTGATTTTTTCGAAATTCCACCGGAGCCGGATTTTTCTCTTTGCTGTGCGGAATGTGTGACAGGCGTTATGCATATCTATGGGAAGTTTTGACCTGAAAGGACCGACGGCACGGCGGTAGGAGAGTTTCTTTCCGCTCTTGCGGTTCCAGAAGGTGATTTCCGAGAAGCCGAAGAGGGTTGCGTCACAGGTTTCGATAAGGCCGATATAGTCTTCGGTGAGAAAGAGGAAGGTGGTGTAACCGATGATGCGCATGTCAGTAAAAAATGAGGGAATAGGCAGATCGCCGAAGGGTCTTCTGACTCCTCGGATGTCGAGTTTCTCGAAGGGGGCGTTGAAATTGCCGAATTGGGGAACTCCATTGACTATGATATCCGCCGGGGGCGGATCAATTTTTCTCGAATACACGCGATACTACTCCCTAACTATGATTATCGATGGTTGATGGGTATTTTCTTACTGTTTTTTACTTGCAGAAACAGCGTATCCTGCTTACTATACTATAGTAAACTCATGTAATCCAGGAGGGTTTGATGGCTATATCATTGTATTCGCTGGGAGCGGCCGAGGAAGTTACCGGTTCAAAGCATG
>JAITWB010000178.1 GCA_031285525.1 Spirochaetaceae bacterium | reverse complement strand
AGTTCAAAGAATGGATGATCCGCAACCGCCCCCAGGTACAGAGCAACTTCGAGCGGCTTCAGCTCATCCTCTGCATGGACGGCTTCGGCTCCCCGGCGCTGAAGAAAAACACCTACGCCTTTAATGCGCTGGCGACCAACATTCCCCTTAAATCATTCAAGCTCTTCTCAAAACCCCGGGTCGAAAAAGCAGGCTACGACATCCCCATGATGACCCCCGATGAGGTTCTCGCCCTCGAACCCCGCCCCTATCTGATTATGATGCAGTAGCGGGAAGGCGGCAAAAACACAGCTATGGAAAACGAATCGGCTTTAGCAGTACAGGAGCGGAATCTGGCAGCGCAAGTGGAACTTGCAAAGACAGACAAACAAGCCCTGAATACCCTCCTCCACACCTATATGCCCTTTATCAAGAAATGCGTTGCCGGAGTTTTCTTCAAAGGGCAATCGAAGGCGGACAACCTTACCGATGCCATGCTCGCCTTTGCCCACAGCGTCCAAACCTACCAGAGTGAAAACGGCAGCTTCATCAAATACGCAGCAGTGGTAATCCGCAACCGCCTTATCGACAACGCCCGGCAGGAGCAATCGGTACAAAAACATTTTTTCTCCCCCGACCTCGCCGAAGGAGACAACCCCTGGGAAATGGATCTGTCTATACTCGCCTGGGACAGGGCAGAAGAGGAGCGCAATCTTCGGACCGAAATTGAAGCGATCAACGAGGAGTTTTCCCACTGGGGTTTTTCATGGGCAAGCCTCCTCAAAAAATGCCCCAAACAGGAACGCTCCCGCCGAATCTGCCTGCGCATTGCAGAAACCGTCCGGGAATCCCCTGAACTATTAACCTCCATGCTCCAAAACCGCCAGCTCCCCCTTTCCCGGCTGGCAGAAACCTTCCCCAAAAAGGCGCTTGAAAAATACCGGCAATACATCGTTGCCCTCATCATCCTGTTACAGGGAAACTATCCCTATGTCTATTCCTTCGTACCCCAGTCATTCTCCGAGGAGGCAAACCCATGAAAGGCGTCATCGTACAGGTAGGGGAGCCCAAAAGCATTGTCCTCTTTAACAACGGAAAACTCACCTCCATCCCCACCCCCGCCGACTGCCATGTAGGAATGGTCGTCTCAGTGAAACTCAACAACAAACCCAAAATACTGCTCATCACCCTCGCCGCCATCCTATTGCTCGGCATAGGCATCTACATCGGCGCAACCTTCCTCAACCGCCGCCGCTCCCCCCAACCCTGGATGTGGGAATATCGAAACAGACACGAACACATGCAAATGAGAAATCAGAAGGGAGAAGGGAGAAGGTAAAAAAGAGAAAAGTTGTCAAGTCCTTTTCTACCTTCTACCTCCTCATTCTTTATCCTCCTTTTCTCCTTTCTACCTTATATTTTCTCTTTTTCACCTTTCTCCTCCCCCGTTTTCCCCCTTCTCTTTTCGTATCCTATTAGTAACAAGAAGGGATACGAGATCCCTCAAGACTTTTTAATTTGGAGGTTCTTCATGAAAAAGAACATAAAAACCATTGCGATAGCAGTTGCCGTATTAATAACAGTGGGAGCAGGAACAGCGGTTTTTGCCCAGAACATGGTTCCGAACGCGCCTAATGCCGCGCCCTGGGGACAGTCTATTACTGTTGAGGGCACGCTCCAATTGCAAAACGGCAGCATCGTCCTGGTGAGCGGAGAAACGACCTGGTTTGTACCCATGCTGAGCCGCTATGTCGGTTTTATCGATGGTCTCAAAGAGGGCTCTTCTGTGAGTGTTCAGGGCTATGCAGGCAGATACAATATGCTCATGCCCGCATCTATGACCATAAACGGCAAAACCTACGAGCTCTTTGACTTTTCAGATACTGCCTGGGGCGGTCCTGGTATGATGGGTGGCGGGTATTGCGGAAACGGATACCGTTATAACGGTAACAATGGCAATACCTGGGGAGGACACCATGGCGGCGGTTACGGCAGACATGACGGAGGTAGACGCAGCGGCATGATGGGCGGACGCTGGTAAAGCATCTGTAACCGACAGCTGAAAAGCCGTACATATGGGGACGATCACTGGGTCAGTGGTTTCCGTGTGTACGGTTTTTTTATTTTTATTATAGAAAAAACGCTCATTTTGTGGTATATTGTAACTGTACAGTTGCAATTGATACAAAGCTGTGGAATGGGAGATAGTATGACAAGACAAATTATGATACCAAGCAAAGAGAATGCAACAATTTCTATTCCCTCTGAATATTATGGAATGGAAGTAGAAGTTTTGGTTTTCCCTTTTCAACATAAAAAAGAAAATACAACTACCAGTGGTATAAATTCTTTTTTTGATAAATACCTGTACTCTTTTGCAAATTATATCTTTAATAGGGATGAAGCCAATAATTATGAGTAAAATCGCACTAGACAGCAACATTCTTATTTATAACCACAGTTCGGATCAAGAAGAGAAAAGGTACATTGCAAGAGAATTATTCAAAGAAGTACCGATTGTTTCATCACAAGTAGTGTCAGAATATCTCAATGTGATGAGAAGAATTTTTAAAATGCAAAAATTGGAATTACTACAGTTATGTACTTTGTGGTTGGAACAATGTTCGTTTCACCCTGTAGTGCTATCCACAATCAAATATGCTCAAAATTTAGTTGAAAAATACGACTTTCAGGTATTTGATGGAATCATTGTTGCTGCTGCACTGGAGGCAGAGTGCGATATTCTCTATTCCGAAGATATGCAAAACGGTCAAATTGTTGAGAATAGACTTACCATTGTAAATCCTTTTGTATAATATTACATCTGAGCAGCCGTATATACGAGGACGATCCACTGGGTCATGTTTCCCGACTACGGCTTTTTTATTTGTCTACACTATTACAAGCTTCTTTTTTCAAGTCATCCCATAAACCCGCCGATACTCTTGATAACCATGGATACCGGAAAACTGTTTCGTACCGCTTTAACCGCTCTTCTCCTCTCCCTCTGTACTGCGGTTCTCTCCGCTCAGAGCTATTCCTCTGTACCCGAATCCGTTCAGGTACGGGAAAAAGCCGCAGGGGCGTGGTTTATCGAATCCCTCACTTCCATGAGGGCGCTGGAACCGCTTATCGCAGAAAATACCAAAGGAGTGAGCTTTCGGGTGAGCAGGGAAGAGACGAGCCTCTACACCGCCGTTGCGGTTGCGCCCCGGAGTGAGGGCGGTATATATCCCGTAAACGGCAAGGGAAGCTGGATACTCTATCGGAACAGAGACACTGGGGCGCCTGTCCGTATCCGCCTCTATCCGGGGAACGACCCGGAAGTATATCTGCAATTCTACCCCGAACCGGGACGTACCCGGGCGGAGCTTTTTGTGTACGGTGCCTATACGGGACGTAACGTACCATTAGGGCTAGCCTTCGAAAAACTCTACACCCTCTCCACAGCAGAAACCCTTCGGCTGGTGCAGCGGGATCTCCTGCACAATTACGCCGCCCCCAATCCGCTGGACTATGGAAACACCCGAAACACCATCGCCCTGATACGGGACAACCTCTCCCGTTTTGACTACATCGATGACGCCGCCTACGACGAAAACGGACGCCCCGTGTACATCGCCAACGGAAGTCTCCGTCCCCTGACGAACAAAGAGGACTCCGAAAGGCTGGAAATAAACTGTTCCGGCTTCGTAAAATGGATACTGGACGGCATAGTCAAACCCCTTACCGGCTCCTTTATCAAGATAGCCCCCCTCAAAACAGCCACCGTAACGGGAACCAACTGGCTCGAAGGCTGGCAGACAGAGCGGGAGCCCTGGTTCGGCCTCGATTGGACCCGCAACCTCGCCGCTGCCGCCGTTGAG
>JAITWB010000161.1 GCA_031285525.1 Spirochaetaceae bacterium | reverse complement strand
GGACCCAAAGGCAAAATCTGCCACAGCGACTGCTTCGCCGAAGAGAGCCAATCGATAAACCGATACGCCCCTTTCCCGATAGTACCGATCCCGGGAGTTCCCGGCAGTGAAGTAGGGTGAAGCAGAATCCCGCTTTTCCGTGATGTATTCATAAGAGCTCTCCTTCGTGGACTGTATTTGCTAAAAAATAACCCTGCGAAAGAGGTTTCCGCAGGGTATTATATCTCATGAGATGTGCTTATTTCTCTGCAATGAGCAGCGTCTTGGCATCGAGCTTGAGATCCATGTCTTTCGGCGCGGTCCCATGTTCCTTGAGAACCTTCAGGTTAATACAATCAGGTTTCTGCTCAAGATAGATGATCACATCCAGAGCATCCTGAATCGGTGCCAGGGTTGCAGGAACCTGCCTGTCGGTCTCTTCAGTGTTGCCGCTGAACCAGAGAACCAGATTTGCCTGTTTGGCAAAATCCTTTATCTGGGCAAGATCTTCCTTCGACAAACGGGTAAAATCCATGCCATCGATAATGATAGCCTGAGCACTAATACCGCCGGAAATAAGAGCCTGCACGGTCTTGACAACCTGACTCATGGAAGCGCTGTCCTGATTAAAGTTCAGAATGATACGTTTCTTAAGGATATCTTCCTTAATATCATTCCCCTTATCAAGATTCTTCTTCTTTGCCATTTCACTAAAAATATCTTCGTACCAGGTAATAACATAATCGGAATGCTGATGAAACGAAATATGAATAACCTGTTTTTCCTGAAGGAGCATATCAAGGCCAATCTGGACAAGTACAGATGTCTTTCCCAGGCCCTTCTTCGAAGCGACCACTCCAATCTCTCCGGGCTTTACGCCGCCATTGAGAGACTTCTCAAAAAACCGCACCGGACTGCGGTCGATAAGATACTGTTTCTCCATTCTATACCCCACTTACTTTCTTGTGTTGATAAAACATCAGTCCCTGAAAAAACATCTTTCAGGGACTGAATCATTAGAGCGCCATCCGAACAGTTTCAAACCTGTTCGGACAACTTCCTCTATTTCTGTTCCTTGCGCCGCTTCTCTTCGTATTCCTTGATAAGCGTCTCGGAAACACTGGCCGGAACTTTCCCGTATTTCAGGAATTCCATCGAATATTCAGCCTTACCCTGAGTCAGGGAGCGGAGAATAGTCGAAAAGCCGAACATTTCACTCAAGGGAACTTCGGAATCAACCCGTGAAAAATTGCCATCCTCAGTAGACGCTACTATTATACCACGTCTTTGGTTAATTATGGCAAAAATATTACCCTGAAATTCAGTGGGACCTTCAATAGAAACCTTCATGATAGGCTCAAGGATAACCGGTTTTGCCTTGGAATAGGCTTCCCGGAACGCTCCAATCGACGCCAGCTGGAAGGCAATATCCGAAGAGTCCACCGGGTGGAACTGACCATCATTGATAGTACACTTCACACCGACGATTGGGAATCCGATAAGGCTTCCCTTCTTTACAGACTCTCTAAAGCCCTTGTCGCAAGAGGGGATATATTCGTTGGGAATAACACCGCCCTTAATCGCATCAACAAACTCGTAATCCTTGTCCTCTATCGGATCCATGAACCCCGCAACCCGTCCGTACTGTCCGGAACCGCCGGTCTGCTTCTTATGGGTATAGTTGAAATCCGCATGCTGTGTAATCGTCTCGCGGTACGCAACCTGAGGCATACCAGTCTCAACATCACACTTATACTCACGGCGCATACGCTCAATGTATACATCAAGGTGCAGCTCGCCCATTCCCTGAATGATCGTCTGATTTGATTCAGGATCGACATAGGTACGGAACGTAGGATCTTCCTTGGTAAAACGGTTAAGCGCCTTACCCATCTGATCCGCCGCTTTCTTGTCCTTCGGTGTAATCGCCAGCGAAATAACCGGATCCGGCACGAACATACTGGTCATGGCGTAGTTAAGTCCGCCGCCGCAGAATGTGTCACCGGAAGCGCAGTCGATTCCGAAAAGCGCCACGATATCACCGGGTACACCTTCGGTAATGTCTTCCATCGTCGCAGAACTCATGCGGACAAGACGTCCGACCTTGAACTTCTTGCGAGCCCGGGTATTATAGAGCTCATCGCCCTTCTTCAGGCTTCCCTGATAGATACGTACATAAGTAAGCTGTCCATACTGTCCGTCCTCAAGTTTAAATCCGAGGGCAACACAGGGTTTCTTGTCATCCGGAATCAGCTCGACCTGCTCTTCGTTGTTGTCCAGATCCAGAGCGTAGTTCTTAACCTCAGTCGGTTCAGGCAGATAGCGGCTGACACCGTCCAGAAGAGGCTGAATTCCCTTGTTCTTATAAGCGGATCCGCAGAATACCGGCACCAGCTGCTCAGAAAGGGTTCCCTTTCTGATAGCAGTATGGAGCATCTCCTCGGTCACCGCATCTTCCAGGAAGGCTTCTGCGAGTTCATCGGAGAACATGGATGCTGCATCGATAAGTTCCTCGCGGTACTTCTGTGCTTCCTCAACGAGGTGGGGCGGAATCTCCGCTATACGCAGTTCTGTACCGCCTTCGCCTTCGAAATACATCGCCTTCATGGTGATAAGATCCACCACGCCTTCAAGCTTGTCTTCAAGCCCGATGGGAATCTGCACCATATACGCATTAAGACCGAGTTTTTCCCGCAGCTGCATCCGCACTTTAAAAGGATTTGCACCGGTACGGTCACACTTGTTAACAAAGGCAATTCGGGGAACGTGGTAGCGCTTCAGCTGGCGGTCAACGGTTATCGACTGGGACTGCACCCCGCCGACAGAGCAGAGCACCAGGATCGCCCCGTCGAGAACCCGCAGAGACCGCTCAACTTCAATCGTGAAGTCAACGTGTCCGGGGGTATCAATAACGTTAATGGTATTATCCCGCCACTGCACCTGTGTCGATGCGGACTGAATCGTAATACCCCGTTCCTTCTCCAGTTCCATATTGTCCATCACGGCGCCGACGCCGTCCTTACCGCGCACTTCATGGATCGCATGAATCTTGTTGCAATAAAAAAGAATACGCTCAGACAGTGTCGTTTTTCCCGAGTCAATGTGGGCACTGATACCGATATTCCTCATTTTGGAAATATCTGCACTCATTTTATCGTTACCTCTCAGTTATAGTTTTTGCTCTATGTCACTTCTCAGAGGAAAAGATATCTCCTAAAACGCAACATTCGCAATGGTTTTCAAAAAACTTCCAATCCTCGCATTATAGAGGAAAAAAAAATATGTATCAACCCCTGCCTTTTTAGGTAAGCAGGGGCTGTTTTAGGTCTTTTCCTCGTGAACTCAATTATAATGAAAAATTCAAGCTATATCCAATAGAAGCTTCAAAGAGAAATTGGTCGGTTCTTATATTAAAACCCTTTTCTGCCAAAAAAGTTACAACTCCCCTTACCTAAAGAGGGAGAGGACACCTCCTGTTTTTGCGCCTGCCTTATACCACCGGGGCATAACTTTTTCGGGAAGGCTGTCAAGAAAGGGGTAGAGCCAAGTACATATCTCATCGTCTCCGGAGCTTTCACCCCGGACAAGTGCAACCCGGTAAGTTGTTTCCGCTTGAGCCTCTGCTGCAAAGCCTTCGGCAAGTCCTACAAAGAACTGCCTCGCAGCAGCAGCAGGTATCCCTTGAACGACTGTTCCGGTTTTGAGCAGAAATGTAAGGGTTCCCGACTTCTGCGCCGAAAAACGCCGAACCAATTCTCCTGCAAGATAGGAATATCCTAGGATCAGCTGATCCGCTGCTCTCGTAAAGGAAGCCGTATCTGTTTCGGTGTATCTCATGGCATACTCATCGCTGTCAAAAATAAGCAGAGCCTCATCTATCGTTCCAAAGTTGTTTTCCGCTTCCAGAACAAGCGCCCGGGAAGCGATCGGAGAAGGTCTGTTCCAGGGGAATTCCCTGGCAGGGGGCTTTACTATCTGTTTCCGTTCAGCAGTTCCGCCTTGTAAGGGGCGGGACTCTCCCGTTAGGGGAGGGGCGGTGATAACGACATTTCGTCCCGATGCTGCTGCTGCGGCGGCGTAGAGCGAGCCTTGAGGTACATCTTTTCCTGCGATGAGAATAGTTGAAGCCATAGAGTCAGTATATCCCTAGTCGGCTTCCCAGGGCAAGTGATTCTTGTTATATTTCAAATTTTCAGCTATTATGCCCCATAGGGGGAGTTTATGATAGGACGGCGGATATTCTACACCCAAGTATTCCTCGGTATATTTCTGTTTTTTAATGTGATCATGTTGGTTTTCAGTACCTTTGTCTATATTGCCACAGGCAGGACTGTCAAACAACAAATGAAAGATAAGTGTATCGGTATTGCCGTTTCTATTGCGGAACTGATAAAGCAGGATACCCTGGAATATCGGGAATTCATGGATACACTGGACACAAACAGCGTCTATTACCGGAAGATGAAAGCCAGTCTTGAGGCCGTCAGACGGGGAAATCAGGATAATATAGCCTTTCTCTATACCGAAACACGGGTGTCTCAAGATGAGATGATGTATCTCTTTGACGGCGAGCCCGAAGATGCCCTCACCTTTGCTGCTCCGGGACGCATCGAACCGGTTACCCTTTCCCGTCTGAGAGCGTATGAAACCCGATCCCTCTATACCGGAGACTTTGTTACTACCCAGTGGGGGACTCTGTTGTCCGTTTACGCTCCCATTATCGATGATGATACAGGGGAATTCCTCGGCATCGTCGGCGCCGATGTTTCAAAAGAACAATACGATGCTATTATGCGGTATCAGCTGATTATCATTATTGGTTCCGCTGTTATCCTTGCGTTGATGGCGGCGTTTATGCTGCTGTTGTTCTCTGGACGTATCGAGAAGGCGCTCATTCTTGATCCCCTTACCGGAGTATATAATAGAAGCTTCTTTCACCGATGGCTCAAGTATGAGATCCGAAATGTACAGAAGAGAAATATCCCGCTGGTGGTGATCATGTTGGATCTGGATCACTTTAAGCAGATAAACGATACCTACGGACACCCCTTTGGCGATGTGGTTCTCAAGGCGGTAAGCGGGGCAATGCAGTCGGTACTTCGCAGGTCAGACTGTATCGCCCGCTACGGTGGTGAGGAATTTGTTCTTTTTATCCCCGGTATGAACATCAGTGAAGCGAAACCTGTGGTGTCCCGCATCCATAAAGCGGTGGAGCAGCTGGGTATAGACAACGACAGGACAAAAAAGACCGTCAGTGTGACCATAAGTGTGGGCGTGACCGAACTCGTTCCAGGACAAACCTATTCCGATGTAGTGACCAGAGCCGATAAGGCGATGTATGAGGCAAAACGCACCCGTAATACAATTGTGTATGATTGAAGCGGTCTCTTTTTGTGGAGCTTTAATCCAATCCCTTTGACTTGAATGTAAAGAACCTAAGAAGATAGCAGTTTATTCCATTCAGGTCAATTGACTAAAAATGAGGAATGGGTATAATAATAAGAACGATATGATTGGCGAGCCTGTTTTTGGGTCATTACAGATATATGAGTTTCTCAAAACAGGCGATGTGGTTAAAGCTCGGCATTTTTTGGAAAATGCGCTCAAAAAGGATCTGGAGAACCCGGAAATATTGTATACTTTAAAGTGTATTAGTTTTTGGGAGGAGAGACTGGTTAGAGCTGCCCTGATAGAGGATGCTTTTGAGCGGGGTGAATATATACTGCTCCAGTGGAAGCAGTTTGCAGCGTTTCTTGACAGGAACGGCAGAGACTTTGAACAGAGCCTCTATTCGCTCAAATGCGGTATTTTTTCGATTGCCCTTGAGTACTATCAAGTGCTGTTTCATGAAAATGATACCGCCAATAAGCCGGAGATATGCCACCGTACCGGGTTATGTCTGAAGCAGTTGGGGAATTATGAGTATGCATTACGGTATTTGGAGGCGGCTAATTCGGCTGTTCCCGATTCCGCTGCTATACTGTCCCAGTTGGCTGATTGTTATGCTCTCTGTGGAGAGGTACGGACTTCGAAGGTGCTTTTTAGGGAAGCATTCTTTATCGATCCGCAGAAGATCGAGTTGAGTATGCTCGATTCTGATATGATATGCCGTCTTTCGGACAATGTGGCTCAGTTGGGCTACACCGGAGCTGCATTGTCGGAATGGATACCTGTGTACGGCGTGCTGTATGAGGTATTCAATGTGAAACGTGAGCTGAGAGCCGTGGAACTCGGCAGGCTCAAACAGGCGATTTATACACTGGAAAACAGCGTAAGAGATGCGGGGAAACGCAGGGAGCCGGATGAAAGTTCGCTCTTGGTTCCTCGTCTTATAAACCACTATTTCTGGCTGATAGATCACTATATGGCGACCCGTGAAGACAGGGCCAGAATTAATGAAGTTCTTTTGAAGATCAAATTGCAGGACAGCTCTATATACAATAAGTATACCATGTGAGTCCGCAAAGCAGGGGAGTGACGAATATATGTCAGAGACACTGATAAAAACAGTACAGGATATGCTGAATGAAGAAAAGTGGACCCGCGCCACCATCAGCAATTATTCCATAAATAATTTCAAGGAACTCGATGAAATTGTGCGTCAGGCGCAGCAGCAGAACTGTATCGATGAGGTAAAGGCTGTCTGTGATGAGCACCTGTCACATACGAAAAACAGTATCATTGCGCTCTTTCTCTCCGGTATGTTCTCACTCTCAAAGCAGATGCTGGATGACTCCGCTCTGGTAAGCCTGGTCAACATCTTTATCGATAACCGCAAGCTCAATATCGTTGAGTACCTCTGTAACAGAATTCTCGATTACGGGGAATCGAAATTCGCATTGCGAACCCTTGCAGATGTCTATAAGGAAAACAATAATGCCGCTATCTGGGATGTCTATGAGCGTCTCGTAAAGGTCGATTACGAAGAAGCGGATATCGCCAAGCTCTTGGCGGAAAAGTATGAGAAAGAGGAAGCGATTGAAACTGCGGTGGACTTTTACAAGAAGGCTCTGCACCGTTATATAAACAAGAAG
>JAITWB010000095.1 GCA_031285525.1 Spirochaetaceae bacterium | reverse complement strand
ATCCCCCGCACGGAAGTGAAAAAACGCTTGAGTATCTGTGACCATTCCATAGCATCAGTGTAATGCAGAAAAGGGATTATGTGAACCTTTATTTCCTACTGGTTTATATTGTATTTCATTTTTATACCTCAAAGCAAGTTGTCCAAACGAAAATAGACTGCTATACTCCTCTATAAAGGAGATTAATCCATGACCATTGATGAGAAGCTTACTATTGCTTGTAAAGCTGCTGCGTTAGATGATGCAGGAGATAAAGAAGGATCTCGCCGTCTTTTAAGGACAGCTCCACTGCCTCCTTACTTGGCAAAAATATTTAAAGAAAAAGTAGGTGTAGATTTTCTTTTGAATGGTGGATGGAATTTGTCAGAAGCGGAGGCTGAATTTGGACAAAACTGGCTTGTTAAATGATATTGCTGATGCAGCAGAATATATCGATTTTGGACGCAAGGGCTTTGCTATTAAAGGAAGGGCAGACGAGGGTCGTGTTTCCTATGAAAAAGGAATAGCACAGGCGATGTCTGCGTTTCAGGAAGCACAAACCATCGCAGATCCTGAAATCCTTATTTTAGCTGAATACACGTTTATCAATCAGGAATTTCAATGTTGTGAGAAAACTGATTCATATAGCATCAACAGTCTCGCCAAGGCTATCGGAGGTTTTGATGATGCCTTTCGTGCCTTTAATATTGTTGAGAATAAGGCTTTGTATCAAGGTGCAGAAGCCACCTATCCCCATGATACAGAATACCGTGTAGTCGGCGGCTTTCCCAAAGATGCATTCCACTTGGCGTGCGGTTCACATAAAACCCGCCTGCAAAATATCCTTCGCACACCCGGCATAGACCCCATCGAAAAAGCCTTGTTAAAACAACGCCTTGCAAATCTCCCTACGGCACAAAAAAAGTACATTGAAAAGCAGAAAAGCGCACTTGAAAGTCGATAACAGAAATTACCGACAGGAATATCCGGCTTACTTGACAAAAGTTTGATATCAAACTAAGTTAGTAACGAGGTATTACAAATGAAGTATGTTTGCGTGTTTTTTATCACCTGTGCGTTATTGCTGACTTCCTGTACAAAGAAGGAAGATCTGTCGAATCAAACTGCAGCGGAACAGGTTCAGAAATCGGTATCCATTGCTGTATTCGTACCGGGAAACATTTCCGGCAGTCCGGTGTATGAGATGCTCGTAAGCGGTGCGGAAGCTGCTGCTGCGAAGTTTAATGCGAGCCATCAGGAGACTCCGGTAACACTCGATATAATTGAAGCGGGAACAAACCAGGCGGAGTGGGGCGGAAAGCTGACTGCGCTCACCGCAGAGGGAAAGTATGATCTGATACTCTCGGCGAATCCGGCGCTTCCTGAGATAATCGAACCTCTGACAGCTCAGTTTCCGAAACAACGGTATATTATTCTCGACGCCCTCATGGAAGGGAACTCTTCGATTGCGACGTTCCGCTACAACCAGCGGGAAGAAGCATACCTCGCAGGCTATATGGCGGCTCTGGTGACCGGAAGTTCCATGGAGTTTGCCAACGAGCAGAAAAGAATAGGCTTCGTTGCGGCTCAGGAGTATCCGGTGATGAACAATATCCTCCTTCCGTCCTTTATCGAGGGAGCGAAGGCGGCGGAGCCTCAAGCGGAAGTCGATTTCAGGATCGTGGGAAACTGGTACGATGCTTCCAAGGGTGCAGAGCTTGCACGGGCAATGTACAATGCTGGAGCGGATGTGTTACTCTCTATCTCAGGCGGAGCTAATCAGGGCGTTATCTCCACAGCGAAGGAGCTCGGCTTTTACATAACCTGGTTTGACGACAACGGATTTTCGAAGGCTCCGGGCTATGTGGTCTCCAGTTCCGTGATACGTCAGGATAGATTGGCAGAGAAGGTGCTAACCGATTTTCTGGGCGGCGATATGCAGTTCGGGACAGCGAACACCTTCGGCATGGCGGAAGGCTATGTGGATCTGATCACCGATGACCCCCTGTACATCGACACCGTGCCGGAAGATATCCGGGTAAAAATGGCAGCTCTGGCTGAGGATATCCGTTCGGGGAAACTGAGTCTTCCCTCGCCGACTCTGTAAGGCGAATAGCACCGGGGACTATCCCGATCCACAATGGCGGAGCCGGAAATGGCATATATTAGACTGGAACATATCGGCAAATCCTTTTCCGGCAGGGAGGTTCTTCGGGATATCTCCCTCGCTTTCAATGCTGGGGAGATCTGCGGAATCATCGGTGAAAACGGGGCGGGCAAGTCCACTCTCGTGCATATCCTTTCCGGTCAGGTCATGAGCGACGCTGGACGGATATATATAGAAGGAAAGGAAGCCGGATTCAGCACAGGCAGAACCTTTCCTGAAGAAGAAGCCATCCGCCGGGGTATTGGGATCGTTCATCAGCGGCCCCTCCTTGCGAGAGAGCTGACAGTGGGGGAAAACTGCCTGCTCATGGAGCTTCCCGGAATAAGATCCAGCCGGGCTGAAAAGTACCGAAGGCTGAATGAGATCTGCCGTCAATGGGATCTTGCCATTTCCCTGTCCCAGCCGGTGTCAGCCCTTACTGCACCAGGCAGGCTTCAGGCCGCTCTGTTGGCGGCGCTCTACCGCTCCCCAAAACTGCTTATCCTCGATGAACCCTCTGCGGCTCTTGCGCCGGATCAACGCTCTTCGTTTTTTGCTTCCCTGCGGAAGGCCGCCTCTGAGGGGCTTTCTGTTATTCTTATCACCCATAATCTCGATGAAACCCTCTCTGTCTGTGACCGAGTCGTAGTACTGCGGAAGGGCATTCTTGCGGCGGATCTGGAAAACCGAAACGGCTCTGTGTCCTCAGAAGAACTGCGGGCTCTCATGTTCGGAGAGTCTGTGTCTCCTGATGTTCCGGTCAGTACGGTGCAGGGTGCGGCACTGAACGGTGGATTCAATACGCCGCATTCTGGGGTACCGAAACAGGAAGGCGGTCAGCCCCTGTTCAGTGTTTCCGGGGTGACCGTCACGGGACCCCGGCTTGCGGGGCTTTACGATATATCCTTCGATGTGTATTCCGGAAAGATTACGGTTATCGCAGGGCATCGTGAGAGCGGTCTTGAGACGCTGGAGGCGGTTTTGACCGGCAGAGCCGCGGAGGCTGGGGGGCATAGGGCTATTTTCGGTTCGGTTCGGCTTAATCGATTACAGGGTGAGCATGAGTTTTCGCTCATCGGCAGGAATAGGGTGACCCCCAAGGCGCTGCGGGCTCTGGGGACGGCTATTGTTCCCTCGGACAGAACTTTTCGGGGGTCTCATCCGGCGCTTTCGGTCTACGATATGCTGATAATCTATCGTCACAGAAAGCTTTGCCGGAGAGGGCTCCTTTCAGGAGGGCTCCTGTTTGGGGGTGTGCTGAACCGAAAGGCTTTGCGGGCTTTTGCTCTGTCCCTCATCAAGGGCGAGGGGATTGCCGCTGTGCCGGAACAGAAAAGCGCATCCCTTTCCGGCGGAATGCTTCAGCGGCTTATTCTTGCAAGAGAACGCAGTTCTCTGCGGGAACTGAGCTCCTTGCAGGAACTCGGTTTTCTACAGGAACCGGGGTTTGTTATTCTCTGTGAACCCGAGTGGGGGCTGGATGTGCAGAGTTCCCGGCTTCTCTGGGAGCGTATCCGGGAGACGGCTGCTCAGGGGACGGCGGTTCTGGTTCTCACTTCGGAAGGGCGGAACGACCTTCCGCTTGCAGAACCGGAAGGTTCTGCAGGAGACGGTACCCGGTTTGCCGATTCGGTTTATTATCTTGAGTCGGGGAGGATGAGGAAATGAGCAGGGAGCAG
>JAITWB010000005.1 GCA_031285525.1 Spirochaetaceae bacterium | reverse complement strand
GCGGAACTGGGAGCAACCTGCAGCCTATTCCCCTCCGACTATATAACTCAGAGTTTCCTCGAATCCCGTGGACGGGGGGACGTATGGACTCCCCAGGCAGCCGATGAGGGCGCTCAATACGATGCGGTCATCGAGATAGACCTGTCCCTTCTAGAACCCCTGGCGGCGCAGCCTCACTCCCCCGACGCAGTGGGAACTATCTCGTCACTGGCAGGGAAGAAGGTGGATCAGGTTATCATTGGTTCCTGCACCAACAGCTCCCTGGAGGATCTCGCCGCTGTAGCAGCGATAGTACGGGGCAAGAACATAGCCCCCGGAGTTGAAGCGGGAATCGCTCCTGGAAGCCGTGCGGTGCTTCTCATGGCGGAAAAAGCGGGTATCCTGGCGGAACTGATACGGGCAGGCTTCCGTATCCTCGAAAGCGCCTGCGGTCCCTGTATCGGTATGGGATTCGCTCCGAATTCGGAAGCTCTATCCCTCAGGACCTTCAACCGCAACTTTAAGGGACGCAGCGGTACAGCGGACGCAGGAGTCTATCTGGTATCCCCTGAAACAGCGGCGGCAGCAGCCATTACCGGGGTTATAACCGATCCGGTCACTCTGGCAACAGGGATGGATTTTACCGCTCACATCGACGAAAAGAGCGTCCTCGCTATTGCGTCCGATGACGGTATGCTGCTCCCTCCCCTGCCTCAGGAAACAGCGTCTCAGGTAGAAATTGTCCGGGGTCCTAATATTAAACCTTGTCCGGGTCCACTTGCTCTGGAAAATACTCTGTCCGAGCCGGTGCTGTTAAAAGTCGGAGACAACGTTTCTACTGACGATATCATGCCAGCAGGAACGAAGGTACTTCCCCTGCGCTCCAATATTCCTGAAATTTCCCGGTTTACCTTTGAGCGGCTGGACACATCCTTTTACGAACGGGCAAACGATAATCGGACATCCTTTCCTCAGGGCTGTTTCGTCATCGGCGGAGAAAACTACGGGCAAGGCTCTTCACGGGAACACGCAGCACTGGCACCCATGTACCTCGGAGTACGGGCAGTGATCGTCAAGTCTTTTGCCCGGATACACAAGGCAAACCTTATCAACTACGGCATCCTGCCCATCGTGTTTGCCGATCCGGCAGTGTATAACACCCTCTCTCAGGATGATGTGCTGGAGATAACCAATATCACCGAGGCTCTGGAAACGGGTGCGTCCTTCAACATTATCCGGGTCAAAGATGGTATGAAGTTCGAGGGCAACAACACTCTGGATAAGCGAAGCAGAGATATCCTGCTTGCCGGAGGACTCGCAGCCTATACCCGCGGCGGCGGCCAGTAAGTGGGAGCCTTTACGATGGCGGTGAGGGATCCGATATGGAAACATATCTACCTCACCGAAGCCCTCTTTGAAGCGTCCCGTTCAGAACCCTTTACCCGCCTGTCCCGGATACGGCAGCTCGGTCCCACTGAGATCGTCTATCCCGGGGCCAGTCACACCAGGGCTTCCCACTCCTATGGGGTCTACCATGTGGCAAAGCGGCTCCTGGAAAGGCTTATCGAACGGGGAGCCGAAGACTGGATAACCGACGAGGGAATCGCAGCCTACCTTGCGGCGGCGCTGTTTCACGATCTGGGACACTTTCCGTATACCCACTCCCTCAAGGAACTTCCTCTTAAAGAGCATGAGACCCTCACTGCGGAGTGCATATTGAGGGAACCCCTCTACAGTCTAATCGGGAAAACCGGAGCCGATCCGCATCAGACAGCTGCAATAATCGATAATGCCATACACACCGACGACGGGGAAACCCTTTTCTTTAGGCGGCTTCTCTCGGGAGTACTCGACCCTGACAAGCTGGACTACCTCAACAGGGATGCCTTCTTCTGTGGAGTCCCCTACGGAACCCAGGACACGGATTTTATCCTCTCCCGACTCATTCCCGACAAAGAGCGGGGAATAGTAATCGATGCCCCAGCGGTCATGTCGGTAGAGAGCATACTGTTTTCGAAATACCTTATGTACCGTTCGGTATACTGGCACAAACAGGTACGCATCGCCACGGCGATGATGAAAAAGGCCCTCTATTCGGGACTTTCCGAGGGAGCCTTTACCCCTGAACAGCTGTATAACCAGGACGATGAGGGTATCTTCAACCTGATCGAAGGCTGCACGTTTACGGGCAAAAAAGCCGCCCGGAATCTCCATGACAGGAGGCTCTATCAGGTGGTGTACGAAACCCCTTTTAATGGCTCAAGTACAGCAAACACCACCCAGAGGCAGCTGGAGAACCTCGATACCCGCAACACTCACGAAGCGGAGCTGGCAGAGCTGTTTTCCCGGGAAATAGGGACAGAGCTCGATACGACGGATGTCCTCATCGACATTCCCGAAGGTATATCCTTTGAAAGCAACCTCTGGATTACCGACGAGAATAAAACCTTTTCCGACAGTTCTACCATCTTTAGAGCGGACATAATAGAACAGTTCACCCGTTCCTTGAGGATACTCCGTATTGCGGTCTCCCCCGATATTAGTTCCAAATTAGGGCCGAATGGGGATAAAAAACTTGCTGAAATCTGTAATATGCGATACACTATAGATTGAAAGAGGGACATACATGAAAGTTCATAATATGATGGAAGAAATTGTCGCATCCCGTGTGAATATTCTGTTCGATCAGATATCTGAAATCGGAGCGGAATGGTTCTCCTGCGGCTGTCCAAGATGCAGACTCGACACATGCTGTTATGTATTGAACCGGACTTCGCCGCAATACATACTGTCCAGCAGAGGCGTTGCCCGCGCTCGGGCTGAAGATAACAGACAGCTTCTCGCCGATATCGATACCCTCGTCATGGAAGGGATAAAGCTGGTCAATGCTTCAAAGCGGCCCTTTAATGACCATGAAAAATATGCAGACTTCGATATGCTTACCGAAGGACCGGTGTATAATTTCCCCACCTTTGTAGGAACCATCTATGACGGCACCACCTTTGAACCTCTCAACGATGTACAAATAACCCTCAAGCAGGAGAACGAGTTTGCGGCGATGATCGACCGCAGCTGGGTAAATCCCTATAAGACCAATTCTATCAATCCGGGAACCTATACCTTTTGGATGCGTCCCCAGTTTGAAGAAAAACTGGATGCCCAGAAGACCTTCTCTTTTTCCATTGAGGCAACGGCTCTCGGATATGAACGGCTGATGAGTTTTTTCAGTATCACCCTGTTCAGTGAATCCCTGCCGCGGTATGCGTATAATTCAACCAATACGCTGAAGCTTCAGGATCTATATCTCTTTCCCAAGGGCATGTAATTATGATAAGGCAGAAAATCCCTGCAACACCTTCAATTCGGCGTCTCCCCCAATACCTGCATATTATCCGGCAGGCACAAAGTGACGGATTTGAGTATATTTCCGGCACCATCATAGCCCAGGAACTCAATCTGGAGCCGATACAGGTCAGAAAAGACCTTGCCATTACCGGAATTATGGGAAAACCCAAAAAGGGATACCCTGTGGCGGCTCTCATTACAGCTATAGAGCATTTCCTTTGTTGGGATAAGGTAACCAATACCATCGTCGTCGGTGCGGGTAACTTGGGCTCGGCTCTCGTGGGATATCAGGACTTTCAGCACCACGGGTTGCATATCGTTGCCTGCTTTGACGCAGATGCAGAGAAGATTGGCACCAAGATCCATGGGGTACCGGTCTATTCCATCGACACATTGGGCACGCGGATTAAAAAACTTGCTGTTTCGGCAGCTATACTCACTGTTCCCTCTGAGGAAGCCCAACGGGTGGCAAATATACTGGTGAATGCCGGAATACGGGCTATCTGGAATTTTACCAACGTAAAACTCAAGGTTCCCGAAAATATCATTGTCCAGAGGGAAGATCTGACGTCGGGCTATGCCCTCCTCTGTGTCATGATGAATTCCGCCAATGAAGCCCGTGTAAAGGAATGACGGCGGAATCTTCACCTGACGTAAAACAGGCAGTTTTTTTCTCTAACAGGCTTGTAAAGCGGTATAAGCATCTTCGTAAGTGGGCATCACACACAGGTATCGACTGTTACCGTCTCTACGACCGTGACATCCCGGAAGTGCCTCTCTCGGTGGATCTCTATACCGAAGCGTCACCTGAAAAGACTCGTTACCTCTGTATATCCCTCTATGAACGGCCCTACGAGAAAAGCGAT
>JAITWB010000248.1 GCA_031285525.1 Spirochaetaceae bacterium | reverse complement strand
CGAAAGCCGGTTCGAACCGCGCAACCTGTACCTGAGAACCAAGAACGCTCACCGACGAATCGATCCGAATCGTTCCATCGGACTTAACCACCACGCCGCCGCCTGCACCGAGGTTTCCCGTTACAGAAGGAGCGCCGGTTACATCTCCTGCAGAAAAGGAGACCGGAAATCCCCCCACATCAAAGGCAACATTCACCGGTTCCGCCGTATAGCTGCGGGTATCGATAACACCCGTTAGGGCGGCAGTCTTACCCAGAGCGGCAACATCAAGCTGAGCCGTCACCGGCTTGTCTATCAGATCCGCATTGTTGGTAATATCCGTTACCACACCACTGCCTGCAAAACCGTCAGCTTCACTGAGTACAGAAAGTATTATATTCTTCAGATACAGCGTCGGAACCGGGCGTTTCCCAAAATTGAAATTCCGCCCCGGCAAACGGGCAACAGCAGACGATTTATCCTTCAGGGTTTCAACTTTTTCACTTTCCTTTTCCGCCGCCTTACTCTTCATCTCGTCAACCAGAGCGAGTCCCTGCTCGATATAGGGGTAATAGACCCCCAGAGTATTCATGGCAAAAGTAGTAAAGAGACCGGAGAGCATATCCATCCCCGAATCAAGGTTAAACGATACGATTGAATCAGCTATCCCGGTAAGACGCTTCATATCGGCGCTCAACGCCTGCTCAGTCTCCGATGCAAGCTGCCTTACTGTCTGGGTATCCGTATTGATATCGTTGACAATAGTCTGCGAGAGGGCTATGGAGCTTTTCACTGTTTCCGTTGCGGACTGAACCGTCCTCAACACATTCCGGGCATCTTCGATACTCTGTATGTTATCCACCCGAATCGCAGCAACTGCATTCCCGTCAGCGATAGCTTTCTGTACCTGCGCCTGAACAGTCTCCTGTTGCGCCATCCACTTCTCTGTCAGAGCGGGAACCGTCAGCCGGATATTCTCCACCACCTTCGGTGAAAGAAGGGCATCCATCTCCCGGTTAATATAGGCCACAGGATCGAGCTGATCCTTTATCGCATCAAAGCCTGAACCGATGGATACATTGGACTGCACCTCACTGAGCTTTTTTTGAATCGCCAGCGCCGCAGGGTTCGGTTTTGCATCGGCCTTCTTCTCATCTACCTGCTTCTGTTTTTTCGGCGGCAGCGCGCCGGAGATTGACCGGTCGGTGTTCCAGGTCACCCCTGAAACCTCTACGTTTTCGGCAACCACCTTACCTCTGGTCAACTCGCCAATGTTGAAAAACAGCTCGAAACGCCCGATTTCGACCAGATTTTTCATGGGAGCATTTTTATTGGCAATAGCCACCCCGTCAAGCATGAATCTGGTATGAATCAGATCCACATCGAGATCCCGAATCTCCGCCCGGGCGCCGAAAGCGCTTTCAAGCGCATTCGTTATGGCGATACGGGCGATCACATTACGGAACACCGTCAATGCCAAACAGAGCGCGGTAACACAGACAATTGCAGCGAGAATGGCGGCGACATTGAAGCGGCCCTTCTGCTTCTTTATATCCTTCGCTATCTTTTTGAGTCTTTTCCCCTGAATCGGCTCCGTCACCTTTGCCGTATCAAGCTGGTAAAATACCTTCTTGTTTTTGGGGTTTGTTTCGGATACAAAAAGACCCTCGATAAACGCTTTGTCCGCAGGAACATAGAGTTTGCGGAGTATCTTTTTTTGGTATTTCTTTTGAGCGTATTTCTTCTTGAAGAGTCCGGGTATTTTAATCTTCTTTGGCCGCTTCTCTTTCTTCGGTTTGGGGGCTTTCGCCTGCTTTGGTTCTTTCGCCGGTTTCGCATTCTTTGGTTGTTTTGGCTCTTTTGTACTCATCCCAGGAAATCCTCCGCACTCGGTGCATTTACTATCTGCTTAACCAGGGGCAGTTTATAGAACAACTGCACCAGTTTACTCCCTGCTATCCTGGGCTGCAGCACCTTACGATACTGCACTACCAATACCCTGAAAAGGACGTATACCGGAATATACAGCGCCAATCCGGCAACAAAACCTCCGGCAACCATGGTATTATTGAATCTGGTGAATATAACAAAGGGTGTGTCATACAGAATCGTGTAGATTGAACCGAGGGGTTCGTAGGAGAGCACATATTCTCCCAATCGCTCTATCCATATATCCCCGTAAGGCACCGCAAAGGAAAGCAGAATGAGGGAAATGAAAAGCGTTCCTTTGTTTATGCGTACAAACAGGGAAAGACAAAAGAGAAATACCCACAACAGATTTGCCCGGGGAATCAGCGCCAATAGCAGTCCCATGGAAACACTGTGAGCTATATCTCCCGGGTGGGCATTGGCGTTTAGGGAGTTGAAAAACTGTTTAATGTATTTAAACATACCGCCTCCTTTTTATTCAGATTATACTAATTCAGGGCACAACACAAGCTATTAAGCGTAGCCTTTAGCCGTCCATTATGTCTGTGAAATGATACCAAATTGTTTTTTTATACTTGCTTTTTTCCTGTATTTGTATAAATATACAATATGCGTATAACATTGAAGGATCTGAAACGCACCTACAACGCCGACGGAGGCGACATCCCAGCTGTTAACGGTATCACTCTGGAGATACCCTCCAATACCATATACGGGATAATCGGTAAAAGCGGAGCAGGAAAGTCCACACTGGTACGGCTTATCAGTCTGCTGGAGAAAACCGACTCTGGTGAGATATATTATGATGGCGTACGGGTCGATAATCTTGCAAAAAATGAGCTCATAGAACGCAGGCGCAGGATTGGGATGATTTTCCAGAATTTCAACCTCTTTAGCTCCCGAAACACCCAGGAGAATATCGCCTACCCCATGGAGATCGTCGGAACCGCAAAGTCTGCCATCAGGAAACGAACCGAAGAGCTGCTCTCCCTGGTAGGGCTTGAAGGCAGGGGAAACGCACCCATCAGTACCCTTTCGGGGGGACAGAAACAACGGGTTGCCATAGCCCGCGCCCTGGCGAACAATCCTGACATACTCTTTTGCGATGAGGCAACCAGCGCTCTTGACCCCCAGACAACCCATTCGATACTCAACCTTATCCGGGATCTGCAGCAGCGAATGAACCTCACCGTGGTGATGATAACCCACCAGATGGAGGTTGTCCGGGATATTTGTGAACTGGTAACCGTCCTCGACAACGGACAGGCAGTAGAACAGGGTGCAGTGGCGGATATCTTTACCGCCCCCCGCTCCCCCGTTACCAGGGACTTCATTTCCCATCTGGCGCCCATGAACGGCGTCCGTCCTTGCGGCGAAGCTGAAAATATGGTGCGTTGGTCCCCAGAGGGCGGCCAGTATACACTGCGCTTCAGAGGAGGCAAAACCGGCACTCCCATACTCAGCCGTCTCAGCCGTACCTTTGCTATCGAATTCAATATACGCGCCGGGGGCATCCAGCATACCGCTCAGGAAGATGTGGGAACCCTCATCACCGACATTACCGGCGAGCGGTCTGAAGTGGAAAAAGCCCTCCAGTGGCTCAAAGAACAGGATATTATCGTTGAAGAGGTACACTCATGAACACACTCATTACTCTAGTCAGTTCCGCTACGCTGGAAACGCTGATAATGGTACTCTCTTCCACCTTTTTCTCCCTCCTTTTGGGACTTCCTCTGGGGATACTGCTCTGCGTCACCGATCCCGCAGGAGGGATAACGCCTAAGCCGCTTTTGTATCAGGTCTTGAGCAGGCTCGTTAATGTTCTGCGGTCTTTTCCATTTATTATACTTATTATATTGCTCATCCCCCTTTCACGGATTATCGTGGGAACCAGCATCGGTACTACGGCGACAATCGTCCCCCTGTCCATTGCGGCAGCCCCTTTTGTTGCCCGGATTATCGAGACAGCATTAAAGGAAGTGGACCCGGGAGTCATTCAGGCCGCCCGTGCAATGGGGTCCACCGCTTCCCAGATCATATTCAAAGTACTGCTGCCGGAAGCGATGCCCTCCCTTGTTTCGGGGATGACCTTGACGATTATCAACCTCATCGGTTACTCCGCCATGGCGGGGGCTATCGGCGGGGGAGGACTCGGAGACCTGGCTATCCGGTACGGATACCAGCGGTTTAGGAGCGATGTCATGCTTGCGGCGGTCATCGTCATTCTGGTTCTGGTGGAAGTTATCCAGGTAGCAGGTTCACGGATTGCAGCGAAATTGATGGCGAAGAGGTGAAGAAGGGAGGAATGGGCAGCGGTGTTGCGTTCTGGCAACATTCCTCCCTTTTCCCTCGCTACCACTCTCTCGGTTTGCCCTTGGGCGCAGTTATGGCGAAGGTGTTTCCTGCAGGTTCAATGAGATAAAAACCCTGATCCAGTGCATACTCTTTTATCTCATCTTCCATTATAACCCCCGCAACCCCTCCCAAAAACGT
>JAITWB010000246.1 GCA_031285525.1 Spirochaetaceae bacterium | reverse complement strand
GTTATCTGGGGGTTAAACGGATAGGCGTCAACGATGATGGACTGGAGTTCCGCATCCGAAATCTCCCCGTTCACATAGGGCTTAACGGTTTCAAAGGCAATATCCCTGAACGAAGGGGCAGGGGTTTTTCGCAAAAAAGACGCAGGCAGTCTGGGGAATTCGGAGGGAATATAGAGACCGCCGCTTTCCGGATTCATTCCGCTCATTACTGCGGTCCGGAAGTCCGCTGAAATAGAGGCATCTCTGGTATCTCGATAGATCATTATCAGCTCACTTATACATATTGGTAATTCTGTAAAAAACCTGAAACCAGGTAGTTTATTGTAATGGAAAACTATTTTTTAGACAATCTCCGATTGCCGATAATCTTTGATTGTCAACAATCGCTCAGTAAAAAAGAACCGTCCCTACGGAAACTCCGCAGGGACGGCTAAATAAGGAGAGGAGGACACATATCCGAAAATCGGCTTTCTATCAATGGCAATTCTATTCACCCGATCTAATAAACAAACCATCATAAAAGCAAGAAGTTACAAGAAAAGACCAAAAAATACAAAAAAGAATCGGCTTGGCGGAAACTCCGCAAAGCCGATTCAAAAGGAGAGGAGGATACAGAGCTGAAAAAGATTATTTTCTGTCTGCGGTGATTGTTGCTCTTGCAATCTACAAAACAAACCCCGGGAACCGAAAAAAGTTACATCATTTTTCATAAAATAGAGAAAATATACCCTCTATCGCCCCCGATGCCGCCGAAAGGACCGAATGAGCTGTTCTATCACAAACCCGAATCCCAATAGCCCGGAAAGCAGAAAGCCCCCTATCCCGATAATCGATATATCCCACCAGAGGGGCGGAATCTTGGCAAACACTATAACCGAAGAACTGATGATCAGCGCCGCCAATACCAGCCCGAAAACGACTCTGTTGGCAATATTGTTCAGCGTTTCGATCCCCCTGGGGGAGGCGATATCCATCTGGAGGCGCAGGTTGCCCGAACTCACCATGGAGTAGAATTCCTGGATAGTATCGGGCAGATTTTCCAGCAGTTCCGCATAGGACAGGGAAGAAGAGAACACTCGCTCGGCGGTTCTCACCGGGGAAAGCCGCTGCAGGGTGAGTTTTTTGATGAAAGGGAGCAGTTTGTCCAGGATGTTCAGGGTCGGATCGAGCTGATAGGCGACGGTTTCGACATAGGCCATCGCCTTGCCAAGCATGGTTATCGAAGGGGGAACCATGAGACGAAAGGAGGTGATGATCTGAATCATATCCTGTATCAGTTTCGATATCTCCATATTCGCCAGAGTGCTGTTCACATACTTTTCCAGCAGCAGACTGCACTCTTCCTTTAGAGCTTCGAATTTGTCCATCCTTCCGACACCGAGGAGTCCCAGCAGGGAGCGGGTAAATCGCTCCATATTTCGGGAAGGGATGGCGATGAGCATTCGGGTCAGATATTCCTTCTGACGTTCTGTAATTGTCCCCATCAGGCCGAAATCGATGAAACAGATATCGTTGTCCCCGGTAACCAGGATATTCCCCGGATGGGGATCGCCGTGGAAATACCCGCCGGTAAATATCTGCTTCAGCACCAGTGTGACGAACCGATCCGCAATAAGCCGGGGTTTATATTCCGCAGCCTTCGAGTTTCCTGCCTTGAGCCGTTTTTTAGCGCCCAGTTCTGAAATTTTCGTTCCAAAGACGAACTCCATGCAGAAAACCCGTCTGGTCGATAGCTGTTCGTAATACCGGGGAACCACCAGATGGGGCGTCGCCGAGTAGGCATCCGTAAAACGGCTGATATTTTCCATCTCATGCAGAAAATCGAGCTCGCAGAGCAGTCCCTCACAGAAGGTATCGATCAGCGAAACAGGCTGAAACCAGGAGAGAAACTTGATATGCCGTTCCGCAAAGCCTGCCAGGTCTTTGAGTATTTGCACATCCAGTTCAACCGTTTTCTGTATATCCGGACGCTGCACCTTGACGGCAACCGCAGTGCCGTTAAACAGCACCGCCTTGTGTACCTGCGCTATCGATGCGGAAGCTATTGGGGTTCTGTCAAAGGAAGCAAAGAGCCGCCGCACCGGTTTTCCCAGCTCTTCCTGGATTATCAGTTCCGCATCCTCTCCTGAAAAAGGGGGCACCCCGTCCTGAAGCTTCTCCAACTCCTTTGCCAGCGCCGGATCGATGATATCCGGGCGGCTGCTGAGAAACTGTCCCAGTTTAACAAAGGTTGGCCCCAGCGCCTCAAGCATCAGCCGTATCTGTTCGTAATTGATGCGGTTCTTACCGATATCGATGAGCCGAATCTGCTCGCCCATGGATGATTTTTCCGCAGCGATTCGGATTTTAGCCTTTTCCTGCAATGGGAATGGAAAAGAAGCGATTATCTTGCGGACAATATCCCGGAACCCGTAGGACGCAAGGATCGTCAATATCTGCCGATACCGGGCAGGATAGGTACGGGCGGTGGAATAGCGGGCATCTTTCGAGGAGGAGCCATGTGAACCTCGAATCCTCTCAATGCGGACACTTGTATCTATGAAACCTTTCTTTTTTCTGGAACCCATAGAGGTCTTTACTCCTTCCTATGTTCAACACCAATAATAGGGGAAAGCAATTCCATATGCCTGTCTGTAGAAAACACGGTCATATTATACTGAGCGGCATTTTGGGCAATGATAATATCCACAAGACCGATTTTATTCACCCCTGCTTTTAAGCATTTATACTGGATTTCGGCTATCTCATCCCAGTCGATAGAAAGCGGTAGTTCATTCACTCCAGAAAGGCATTCTACCAGTTCATATTCTTTCTTCATTCGAGCGGAGGGGAGCAATTCAGCCAAGATCGCCTTGTTGGTATAAACCAGATCGTCCATCAAGAGCGCCGACAGTGTTTCCAAGTGTCTTTTCTCTGCGAAAAAGTCTATCCAGACACAACTATCAACGATATATTTCATATTCTGTTCCGGGTAGCATCGAGATCAACGTCCAGCGCTACTTTTCCTGCCATTTCAATCAGTTTCATTCTCTTTTTCATACGTATGAGCTGATTCAATGCTTCATTGATGACTGCGGTTTTTGTCTCCGCTCCAATCCATCTCATAGCTTCTTTCAGAAGGGTTTCATTTAGATCAAGGGTGGTTCTCATCTTACCTCCTTATGCATATAGTATAACATCCTTTTTATGCATAAGCAATTAAACTCATTATAATTTAGAAGAGCGTTTTCTCGTATTTCAAAAAACAGCAATATTCATTAAAAACACTGTGAGCATTTTTGCTATACTCTTGCTTCACAAGGAGACTACCGATGACTCAATATACAGACAACAATACAGTGAATACAGATACAACTATTCAATTCCCGGATGAAATTGCCCATCTTGAGGAGATCAATGCCAAGATTGACGATACACTCAGGGAATCAGATGCCGGGATTAAACAGATAGATACCGACTATATGGACTTCAAACGTTACACGATGGAACATACCAGCGATCCCCACGAAGGCTTTCAAAACCAATTATTACTAAACCAGGTTGACCGTTCAGGGGCATTTTTCGTGAAAATGCGGAACCTGACAGCTCAATTGGTGCAGTCCCCCTACTTTGCCCGTATTGATTTTCAGGAAAAAGAGAGCCCCGCCGTCACCCGCTATATCGGAGCCGCTTCGTTCATGTACGGAAACGAACTGCTGGTCATCGACTGGCGCGCCCCCTTTGCGAGTATGTTCTACGATTATGAACTGGGGTCCGCCGGATACGATGCGCCGCAAAAGCGGGTAGAAGGCGAGCTGTCCCGCAAGCGGCAATTCAAAATAAAAAACAGAAAACTGCTCTATGTTCTGGAAAGCTCCCTGAATATTCAGGATGATGTGTTGCAGCGGGAGTTAAGCCAGACTTCGGACAGTAAAATGAAGTCCATCATCGCAACCATCCAGAAGGAACAAAACCGGATCATCAGAAACGAAGGGGCGGAAATACTGATTATTCAGGGAGTTGCCGGTTCGGGAAAAACATCCATCGCACTGCACCGGATCGCCTTTCTACTGTACCGTTTCAAAAAGACCCTCACCTCACGGGACATAACCATTATTTCTCCCAACAAAGTCTTTGGCGATTATATTTCCAATGTTCTGCCCGAATTGGGAGAGGAACGGATAAACCAATCCACTTTTGCTGACATCGCCGGACAGCAATTGAACGGTATTATTGCTTTTGAAACAGACAAGAACCCCCAGGAAGCGCACGATCCTCACTGGGGCGCACGGGTTCGTTTTAAATCCACTCTTATATTCCTCAAACTGCTCGACTATTATATCGAACGGATGACTGAGAGCGTTTTTGAACCCAAAGAGTATATCCACCGCAGCTTTACCGTCAGCGCAGAATGGATACGGCGCAGGTACAATACCTATACAGACCTTCCGGTTAAACAGCGGCTCCGCAGAATAGCGGAAGATATACATGAACGCTTTGAGGCATTCAAAGAATCGGGCGATCCCACGCCGGGAGTAATACCGTCGGCGCCGGTAATACTGAAAAGCCTGAACAAAATGCTTACCGTACAGGATAGCCTTTTCTTATATACGGACTTCTTTAGGCAAATGGACAGAGCTCATATGTATATACCTCCTGCCAAAAAGACTCTGGAATGGTCCGATGTATTCCCCTTTTTATATATCCATGGAGCATTTGAGGGCTTCCGTACAGGTGATACCATAAAGCACCTGGTCATCGATGAAATGCAGGATTATACTCCCATAAAATACGCCGTTATAAAACAGCTGTTCCGCTGCCCCATGACCATTTTGGGGGATTTCGGTCAACTGGTGAATCCGAACCACCTCAATACGATTGCGGATATACTGGAGATATATCCAAAAGCGGAACTGTTTGAACTGACAAAAAGCTACCGTTCAACTTATGAGATCATCACTTTTGCGAAAAAGATAGGGAACATACATAAACTGGAACCCATGGAACGGCACGGTACGCCCCCTGCAATCTTACCGTGCGGCGATGCAGAAGGGCAGTTATCCAAATTAACATCCGAAATCGATGTCTTCTTACAAAGCGGCTATACATCCCTCGCTATCATTCTGAAAACGAACAATGACGCCCAAGCTCTCTTTAATCAGCTTTCGAATGACTATGATGTGCATCTGATTTCATCATTGAGCACCCGTTTTGCAAACGGTATATCCATCACTTCTATTCAGGCCTCCAAGGGGCTGGAATTTGATGAAGTTATACTTCCCAATGTGAACAAGAATATCTATGAATCGGAATACGATAGAAACCTGCTCTATATCGCCTGTACACGGGCAATGCACAAGCTAACGCTTTTGTATACAGAAGAAGTATCGCCCTTGCTCGGTTTTGCCTTGAAAGACAGCAAAAATGTTCCTTTTCGGGGGGCAGGTTATGTGTTATCCAGCACTGGGGGAGCTTAATCTAACATCGGGGGAACTCCCCCGAAGACCGGGGGAACCCAATCTAACATCGGGGGAACTCCCCCAAAGACTGGGGGAGCTTAATCTGACATTGGGGGAAGTCCCCCACAAGCCGGGGGAGCTCAATCTGACATCGGGGGAACTCCCCCGAAGACCGGGGGAACCTAATCTAACATTGGGGGAACTCCCCAAAAAACCGGGGAGGGTATTATTTCCGGAAGCCCCGAGAGCTTTCGCCCCTAACCATAATAACACCCCGGAAGCGGAGCCTTCACGGAATATGCTTTTGTAAAAAGGTCTGAAAAGCCGCAGCGCGAACCGATGAGTCTATTCCTGATCTGGGTTCTTCTTCCACAGTTCCGTGCATACTCATCATACTCATTTCGCTGGAGGATATTGTCATAGCAGGGTTTTTATAGCAGTGCTTTAACACAAAAAAATAGATCTCATATCCTTCAGCCTTCAAAGTATCTATGACATCACTGGGGCTATCACATGCGTCACAAGAAAAAGCAATAATAATGTAAAGATAGTTTTTCTTAATAAAATCTAACAAATCCTCTAAGTTATCGCCATTTGAAGATGTTTTCTTGCGTACAGAAACATGATTAATTTTTACCGAGTGTTTCGGATATCCCAATATAGTCTCTCTCAAAGTCCATGATTTTCCCCAATGACGATAACCTGTTAGCAGACATAATAACCTCACCATTGCCCCACACCTTTCCTGCCATCCATCTCTCGACAAACGGCAGAAAAGCTATCTAACCTCAAGCCCGTCCAGACCTCTCAGCGGAACATCTTCCCCGAGAGTCCGTCCAATCCTCGCCCTTAATTCTGGGAGCGTACAACACGAAGACCGAAGATTTGGAAGGACACAGTCGGATCGTAGTGGTATTCATATGGAGTGCTGTACTTCCGATACGCAGAACGCAGACTACTATAGGAATTTCGCCCATCTCCGCCACGTAACATGCGGTACAGCCCCGAAGATGCGCCTGCATAGTCGGCCTTCAGCTCATTAGGATAGTCTCCATACCAGTCCCAGCACCACTCCCAGGCGTTCCCATGCATGTCATATAAGCCCC
>JAITWB010000129.1 GCA_031285525.1 Spirochaetaceae bacterium | reverse complement strand
GGTGTAAATATCTTCATATTCCTCACCGGCATAATCCATCACCGAGTCATTGACCAGATAGGAACCCACGGTCTGGGAGATACTTTTGGTAAAATAGGCATATATCCCCGCCTCGGCTTGCGACAGCCGTTGATTGGAGAGGGAAAAATCCTCCGCATAGTGGGCAAGTATCCCCGTATCAAGCTGATACAGTACTGAATCGGTTGTCTTATAGAGAGAATCCCGCCCTTCCTCAAGGACAAAAGAGGCTCCGGTAAAATCAGAGGCATAGACATTCGAATCCGCCAACTCATAGGCATAAGGAGTGGAGCCGTAGGTTACGCAGGAAACCAACATAGACAGAATGAGTAAAACTGCGGCTATAGGCGAACGAAATGACTTTGCCATCTATAAAACCTGAAAAAAACGAAAACGATCAGGGGCGGTAAGAGGAACGCTCGATCATCTTCTTTATCTCGTTGTTTTCCCCTATCCACATGACACGGTTTGTTTCCACATTGATGAGTTCCGCATGAACCATATAGGTACGGACAGCGGTGTTTCCTGCCTGATCGACCATGGTTTTGACTGAACCGAGCATCATGAAGTCGGCGCCTGTTTCGTTGGCAAGCCGTTTCGCAGACTCTTCACTTGCCCAGAGCTGCTGTTCTTCCCGTTCGGTACGTATCTCCCCCCGCTCAGAGCTGGAGGCGACAAAATCGACCTGTCCGGAGTTTACCAGAGCGGCTTCTATGCGCTTGGTAATGATCGAGGTATCGATATGCTCGTCGCTCTCATTGCGAAATGAGCCGACGATAACCACGGGAAGCCGATCTTCGTTCCGGGAAAATGCAAGAACCTGGGGCGCCTCAAGGCAGTCTGCGATGAGGGAATTGGCGACGATCCGCACATCGGTATCGTTCCAGTAACCGCTCAAGTCGGTGACGGTGTCGGAGCTGACCCGTGTTACCGTAGGGTTTGCAGACCCCATGGAGGCGCATCCTGCAAAGAACAGAGCCGCCGTAACGGCTATACATATCAGTTTGAGCTGTGTCATAATACTCCTCTGTTTGTGCATTTCAGTTTCTGTTACACTGTTAACCTTTGATACTATAGCACATTGGGTGAAAAAAAACACTATATGGAGGAACCGGTATATGAAGCTTTTCGAACGTTCACGGCTTGTATTGGGTGATGACGCAGAAGGGGTACTGCAAAACGCCGCCGCTGCGGTATTCGGCATAGGCGGCGTCGGTTCCTTCGCAGCAGAAGCCCTTGCCCGCAGCGGAATAGGGACCCTCATCCTCATAGACAATGACGTGGTGGACGCTTCAAACCTGAACAGGCAGCTCATTGCCCTGCATTCCACCATCGGAAAGTATAAGACCCAGGTAATGGCGGAACGGATACGGGATATCAACCCCAACGCAGAGGTGATAACGCTGGAGACATTTGTCCTTCCCGATGAGGAGGGGCTTATCCGTATTCCCGAAGTATTTGACCGGGACTGCTTTATTATCGATGCGGTGGATACGGTTTCGGCAAAGATAGGACTGGCGGTTACGGCGGCGCAGCGGGGACTCCCGATCATCAGCGCCATGGGGTGCGGCAATAAGCTGAATCCTGCTATGCTCCGGCTCGCAGATATTTACGAGACTTCGGTGTGTCCCCTCTGCCGGGTGATGCGGCATGAGCTGAAAAAACGGAATATACCAAGCCTAAAAGTGGTGTTTTCTACGGAACAGCCAATACGGATTCAGAAAACACAAGAAGAGGAGAATCTCCAAAAGGGTATACGCAGCAGTTTGCCAGGCAGTGTTCCCTGGGTTCCTTCGGCAGCAGGGCTCATTATGGCGGGAGAGGCGGTTAGGCAGATTATTTCATCCCCGTATTGACGGGATAAAACCATTAAGATATCCTTCAACTATGAAAATATGGCTCAAATATATTATCGGCTCTGTTTTGGGTATCGGGTTTTGTCTGATATTTCCGACAGAAAATGAACTGATATCAAAGGTGACAACCTTTCTCTCAGAAGCGGCTCTCAGAATTGGACGGTACGCTTTGTACCCCCTGCTCTTTTTTAGTTTTACCGTGGCGGTGTTTGAGCTGCGGGAGAGCGAAAAGCTCCTGAAAGTGGGACTGCTGGCTGCCGCAGTTATCACAGGAGCGGCGGTGATCCAGGCCGCAGTGGGACTCGGTTCGGTTCTTATCTGGAATCCCCAGCGGATACCCATGTTCGCCGAGGAAGCTGTGGGAACCTTGTCGCTGGATATTTCGGGGATGCTCCTCCAGCTTTTTCCCTACTCCGCATTTGAAACGATGGTGAATAGCGCCTTTATTCTGCCCCTCTGCATTTTCGCAGGTTTTGCCGGAGCGGGGTGCGCCGCCGACAAGGCAGCCGCAAAGCCGGCGCTGAACCTATTCGATTCCCTCTCCCGGGTGAGCTATGCAGTATTTTCGTTTTTTATCGATATGTTTGCCTTTGCGCTGATCGTCCTCGCCGCAGGATGGACACATCAATACCGGGAAATGCTGACAACGCCGCTCTTTAGAGAGCTTGTCCTGATTCTGGTGATAGACTTTGCGGTCATCGCGGGGATCATATATCCTTTGCTGCTGCGGCTGATTCTGGGCAAGATAAACCCCTATCGGGTTCTGTACGCTTCGATAGCTCCTGTGGTTGCCGCTTTTTTCTCGGGGGACGCAAACGTGTCCCTTGGGGTGGAGATGCGCCACGTCAACGAATGCCTGGGCGTAAGACGGCGGATTTCGGCGGTAACAATGCCCCTCTTTTCGGTGTTCAGCAAGGGGGGAACCGCCCTGACGATTACGGTTTCGTTTATTATCATACTCAAATCCTATTCAAGCTTGGGGATTCCGGCGCAGGATCTCTTCTGGATAGCCGGAGTTGCCATACTGCTCTCCTTTTTGCTGGGGAATATTCCCGTAGGGGGAACCTTTATCGCCCTGGCTATCCTCTGTTCGCTCTATGGGCGGGTGTTTGAATCGGGATATTTGATACTAAAACCGGCGGCGTTTTTTATCTGCGCCATTGCGGCGGCCTTCGACGCCCTGACTCATATGTTCGGAACCTATCTCGTGGCTCAGGTCAATGCCATGACGACTCATAGGGAAGTACGTCATTTCATTTAATGCCTTTAAGACGGTTATGCTCCAGGGCACGCTGGAGCTTTCATATGCCCTTCTGCTCTCCACCGCCTACTTTTAACCCGACATTCTGGGCATTAGAATGGTTCTACTGTCACCTAAACCACACACAAAACGGCCGTGCAATCGTATCCATAAAGACCTTCAACCTGCTCCCCTGCTCCAGAGTCCTGTCGGCAACAAGGGGTACTGTATCAAGTACCACGCCGTCAGCCTCGTAGACTGCCGTGCCGTACTGCTGCCCTACATATACCGGAGCATCCAGTTCTTCCGGAAACTCAAGCCTGCGCACAAGTTTTCCCTCAAACTGCCGGGGGACGGTTAGTTTGATTATCTCGGCTTCTACCAGAGAGGCAGCGCTGTCCGCTCCGTACCAGATGCGTACCGGGGCGGATGCGGTTTCCAGTGGGCGGGCAGTATAGAATGAACCGAAGGCCCATTCCATAAGAGTGGTGCCGTCGGCGTTTCGGTAGCGGGTTCCTTCCATAGAATTGCGGCCGGGACCGCCCATGGTGACTGAGAGAAAGCGGGTTTCTCCTCGGCGGGCGGTGAGGATGAGGTTGTACCCCGATTCGTCGATGTAGCCGGTTTTGAGTCCATCACAGCCTTCCAGAAGACCGACCAGTTTGTTGGTGGCGTAGAGAGTTCGTGAGACTCCGGGGATTGTCCCGGAACGAGTCTCGCCGGGGATGTTTCGCCCTAGAGGGAAGACCATGCTTTCACGGGAATGGAACAGTTCCAGGGATTCGGGATAGCGGTCGAGGTAGATCCGGGAAAAGGCAGCGAATTCCCGGGCGGTGGTCAGGTTGAGTTCGCTATAGCCTGAGGGTTCGACGAAGGTTGTTACGGTGAGACCGAGCTTGCGCATTTCTTCGGTCATTCTGCGGCAAAAGGCTTCGACGGAGCCGGAGATATGATAGGCTACGGCAATAGCGGCGTCGTTGCCCGATGCTACCGAGAGTCCTACCAATAAATCCTCCAGGGTAACCACTTGTCCCTCTTCAAGGAACATGAGGGATGAGCCGGGAGGGGCGTTTACTGCCCAGGATTCAGGGGGAAGATCTACCACGTCCGAAAGGGATATTCCGCCCCGGGCAATTTCCTGAAATACGACGAACATCAAGGCGATCTTGGTCATCGAGGCAGGGGGAATTACCGCATCGGCGTTTTTCTCGAAGAGGATGTTTCCTGTGGCGATATCCACCAGAATGGCGGAGCGGGCATAGAGGGAAAGCTCCGGGGACAGAGCTTCGTAGGGGAGTTCCGACAAGGGAGGTTTCCACTCGCTGGCAAAGCGGGGCGGCGGCGCAAGGGACGGAACTTCCGGCGGAAGCGGCGCCATGCGGGAGGCGTATACCAGAACGAGGGCAAAGGAGAGGGAGAACAGGATAAAAGCGATCCCGGCAGGAAGTACTACCCTTGAAGAGAGTAAGCCTTTTAGGGTTATCCCCTTAGGGCTCGTCCTACCGGAACCTCTGTGTTTCTTCATCAACTATGAACCAAACCGTTAGAAATCCGCGAGCTTGGGCGCACGGGGATAGGGGATCACATCCCGTATGTTGCCGAGACCGGTGATGTACAGGAGGAGCCGTTCAAAACCGAGACCAAAGCCCGAATGGGTTACCGTCCCGAAGCGCCTCAAATCCAGATACCAGGAGTAATCCTCGGGACTGAGCCCCAGTGAGGAAATCCGTTCAGACAGCACATCATAGCGCTCTTCACGCTGGGAACCGCCGATGATCTCTCCGAGCTGGGGAACGAGCACGTCCATGGCGCGCACGGTTTTTCCGTCATCGTTGAGCTTCATATAGAAGGCTTTTATCTCCTTGGGGTAATCGGTGACAATTACCGGCTTCCCAAAGACAACCTCGGTGAGGTATTTCTCGTGTTCGCTCTGGAGGTCGCAGCCCCAGAAGGGCTTGAACTCGAACTTGTCCGCATTCTTTTCCAGTTCCGCCACGGCATCGGTATAGGTGATCCTGACGAAGTCGGAATTTGCCACATGGGTCAGGGTATCGATGAGCCCCGGCTGTATCCGGGCGTTGAAGAACTCCATGTCCTCCCGGCACTTGGTGAGGGCCCAGTTCATCAGGTATTTGACGAACTCCTCGGCGATATCCATGTTGCCTTCAAGGTCCGTAAAGGCCATCTCCGGTTCGATCATCCAAAATTCCGCCAGGTGACGGGTGGTATTCGAGTTCTCAGCCCGAAAGGTGGGGCCGAAGGTGTATACCCGTGAGAGGGCGGTGGCATAGGTTTCTGCCTGTAACTGTCCCGAAACGGTGAGATGCGCCTGCTTGCCGAAGAAATCCTTCGAGTAATCCACCGGTACGGCTTTTCCCGCCTTTGCGGAGTCTGAAGCTATCTTGTCGAGATCCAGAGTGGTAACCTGAAACATCTCCCCTGCCCCTTCGCAGTCGCTGGCGGTGATGATCGGCGTATGCACATAGGAGAAACCCCGTTCGTGAAAGAAGGTATGCACCGCATATGCCATCTCGCTCCGCATTCTCGCCACGGCGCCGAAGGTATTGGTTCTTGCCCTGAGGTGGGCGTTTTCCCTCAAAAATTCGAGGGACTGGTTCTTCTTTTGCAGGGGATAGCTCTCCACCGGAGCAGTCCCGGTTACCGAGAGGCTGACAGCGGCTATCTCAACCGCCTGTCCCGAGGCCGGTGAGGCCGTCAGATTACCCACGGCTTCGATGGAAGCGCCTGTTGTAATCTTCTTCAGCTCCGCTTCGATTTCGGGGGTGACATTTCCCCCTTCCCTATCGAAGGTAAGCTGAATCGAGGCAAAACAGGAGCCGTCATTTACCTGGATGAAAGTAAGGTTTTTTGTGTCCCGTTTTGTACGGACCCATCCACATACGGTCACACTCCGACCGTCCGGCTCGGATACTAACATATCCTTGATTAG
>JAITWB010000240.1 GCA_031285525.1 Spirochaetaceae bacterium | reverse complement strand
CCCTCCTCGATTTCAAGGATTTCATTTATCTTTTCCCGTTTTGCCGGATCTGTCAAATATTCGAAAAAGACCGCCCAGAGTTCCTGGGTACTCATCTTGTCTGTAGGCTTTTCTACCACTTTGTCCATTTTGGATAATTCCATCGTTACAATCCGGCTTCTTCCATTAAGTGATACGTTAAGCACCGGGGCGTGATACATGAACGTGTGAAATGCGTTTTCGTCCGGGAAGAAACGTTCCTTTGCCAAAATCGCTATTTGATAGGCGAATTTCAAGTTGTTATATGTTTTATCGCTGCCTCGAATATCTTGTCCGGTAAACAACTTCCCAGCGTGAAACTCAAGACGCACTGGCTCAAAATGGTCGGGGTTAAGGCTCATTTCCACATTTACAAGTTCTCCATCTTCGGTTTTGCAAGCAATGTCGAAGCGAATTTGCCTGTCACGAAGGTCATTTATAGGAGGTTCATTTGCTGTTATCGTAGCTACCACTATTTTTCTGCCTATCAATGCAGATATCAAATCCGAAAGCGCCCCTTGTGATGCAGGCGTATTACGGGTAAATACCGCCTTAAAAACGTTGTCATAGCGAATATCTAAAATATCATCGGTTACTGTAAATTTCATCAAGATCTCCTCCTCTCTACAGAGAAAGTATACCATGTTTCCCGGGGGATTTCAATCAAAAAAAGCCAATCCCTCTTTGACAATATCTGTTTTATTGTCTTGTGCATTATTTCGATACGTGATAGCTTTTCAGGCGTATGATAACTACCGGAAAGATATGGATTATCCTTAACCCGACGGCAGGTAAAGGGAAAGCTGCGACACAATACCCCCGAATCGAACGTTTCTTGAAAGAACGGGGTGAAACATATGAATTTTTCCTCACCAAAGGACCGGGGGATGCTATAGAGCTTGCCCGTAATCTGCCTCTGGGAGATAGTGATATCACCGTTGCCGCAGGCGGAGACGGCACCTGTAACGAAGTGGTCAATGGTTTATTAACCAGACCTGAGCCTTTAAGCTCTCCTCCGCTGTTGGGGATTCTACCTATTGGCAGGGGAAACGATTTCGCATATGCCCCTGGCATCCCCAATGACATGGAAAAAGCTCTGGAGATTCTTATCCGGCGGAATACCCGATACCTCGATGCGGGCTTTGTGAAGGGCGGTTTTTTCCCTGAGGGCCGTTATTTTGTCAACGGAGTCGGTATCGGCTTTGATACTCAGGTGGGCTTTGATGCGGCAAAGATGAAACACGTGCAGTCCGGTATCGCCTATGCCTTTGGGGCAATAACGAATATTGTCCGCTACGCGCCTCCGCCGGTATTGCGGGTACGCTATGACGGGCAGGAGATGACTCTTCCTGCGACGATTTTCTCGGTCATGAACGGACGGCGTATGGGGGGCAGTTTTTATATGGGTCCCAACGCGCTGTTGGACGATGGGCAGCTGGACTTTTGTACCGTGCGTCATCCCAAGAGCCGAATGCGGCTTATTCAGCTCGTTGCCAGATATACAAAGGGTACTCAAGGGGAGTGCCCGGAGGTCGCCATGGGCAGGGCAAGTCAGTTTCACATAACCGCATTGGAAGGCGGAATGGCGGCTCACGCAGACGGCGAAACCCTCTGCTATGACGGAAAGGAACTGGAAATAAGCTGCAAGCCCGGCGTTTTGCGGCTTATCGGAGCGTAAGAAATGAGTTTTCGGCGGGCGGTTACGAACAAGGTGCTCAAGGGAATCCTTGATACGATCTGCCGTATCGACAGCAAAGCGTATATGGAAACCCTGTCACAATCAAAACCCATGATTGTGGTGATGAATCATATCAATTTTCTTGAAGTACCTATTCTCGTGACCCACAGTTATCCTTTGTACGTCACGGGTCTGGTAAAGGCTGAAACCTGGAATAATCCTCTTATGGCATTCCTTTGCAACACCTACAAGGCGATTCCCATTCAGCGAAAGGGATCGTATAATGACGCATTCGCCCAGGTGCAGAAGACCCTTGAGGGTGGATCCTTTGTGGTTATCGCGCCGGAAGGGACGAGAAGCAAGGACGGCGTCTTAAGAAAGGGCAAGGCCGGAATCGTTCAGCTTGCCCTTGCCACCGGGGCATCGATATTGCCGATTGCCCATTACGGCGGTGAGCGGGTGTGGGAGAATATGAAGCGGTTCAAACGGACTCCCTTCACGTTTAAAGTAGGGCGTCCCTTTCACATTGCCTTTGACGGAAGACCGGGGCGTACCGAGCGGGAAGAAATCTTGAGCGAGGTAATGGCTCAGATTGCGAGGCTTTTGCCCGAAGAGATGCGGGGTTGTTATGCCTCTCAGGCGGAGCAGGAAACGAAATTTTTGGAATTCATCGATGAGTGTCATGGTTGAGTGTCATGGTTAATATATTCGATGTTGATTATACGATACTGAAAAAGCCAACCGCCTGGTATTTCCTGTTGGATGCCTTGGCGGAAGGGCTTATTTCCTTTTCTCAGGTCAGGGGGCTGCCTTTTGAATGGCTGCGCTATAAGGCGGGCTCCCCCAATCAGGACTTTATAGAAGAGGCGGTTACACATCTTGCAGGTCTGGAGCAGGGGGTCCTTGAGGAGCTTGGGCGAATCTGTTTTGAGCGGCGTATGAAGGGGGGGATATATACCGGAGCGGCAGGTCTTATCGAGGAGATGAAGAAGCGGGGGGAGACAGTTGTGTTTGCTACCTCTTCCATTGACTTTATGGTAGCGCCGCTGGAACAGTTTTTGGGCATTGACGGTTCACTGGCAACGAAGTTGGCTTTTTCTGACGGAAAAACCACCGGGGGTATTGCAGGGAACAGTCTTTTTGGTCTTAATAAGAAAGAAGCCGCCGCTGCATGGCTGGCGGAACGCCGTATTCCCTCTGGGGATATACGGTTTTATAGCGATTCGTACACCGATCTGCCCTTGCTGGAATATGCGGGGCAGGCGATAGCGGTTAATCCCGACCGGTTTCTCAAAAGGGAAGCAAAAAAACGGGGATGGGAGATTCTGCGTTTTCACGAAACACTGACATAAGAATCAGTGTGAAATAAGGGTATATCAGGGAGTTACTATGAACGAGAATATTTCGGTTGTGCCTCAGTTGTATTCGAAGGTAAAACCCCTGTCTGCC
>JAITWB010000223.1 GCA_031285525.1 Spirochaetaceae bacterium | reverse complement strand
GACTTTTTCTTCCCCTCGGGACGGTTCTTCCTGAGGGGCTTTTTTTTCGGGAGGTGTATAGACGCCGCCGGGGATTTCTTCCCGTTTGGGGCGGCGGTAGAAAGCGTCGAGGATAGTGTTGCTTGAATCGGTAACGATGATGTTGGCGGCGCCGCTCCAGAGACGGATGTAGATATAAAAGAGTTCTTTTTCTGCAATGATTTCCATGCGGATGATGCGGTCTCCCCCTTCCTGCACTATGGAAGCAATTTTGCCGCCTTTGATCCGGGAGCGAAGGAATTCCATGAACCTGAGGGGTTTGGGATTCTTGGGGACGCTGCCCCGTGTCTCGTGAATACGGCAGGCGCCGGGGGCGAGGCAGATGAGGACGGTTTTTGCGCCCTCTTTTCCGTAAGTGTGTAGCGCCAGTGTGTCATAGGTGGGCTGGACGACCTGCTGGATAAAGGAGCCCTCAAGAGGAAGCTCTTCGAGGATGCGATCTATTTCAGTACAGTTTAGTGACATAGTTGATAGTAAGAATATCACAGAGAAGGGAAAATGTCAGGGTATTTCCTGATTTTACATAGAAGTGATTTAAAACCAAAAAAGCTGTCCTTTTCGGTTCACAAACCTTCGGACAGCTTCATCGGTGAAAAACCTTTTCGTTAGACGGCTTTTCCGTTCTTTATGGCAGCCTTACAGATCTTGCAGATCTTTGCTTTGGCGCCATTGATCTCCTGATCGTACAGGGTCTTCACGTTTTCACGCTGACAGCGGGGGCATTTTCCCCGACCGGCATTAGGCTGATCCTGTATTCCCTTTCCGCGATGAGACTTTGACATATCTTAGCACTCCTCTACAAAAGTCATTCAGCAGCCTTGGCGGCTTTCTCTTTCTTGGGCTTCTTCTCGGACTTATCCTCGATATCGAGCTCATAATCAACCAGCTCAAGGATAGCCATATCCGCCGCATCGCCCTGCCGGAATCCCAACTTTACAATTCTGGTATATCCGCCGGCACGATCCTTCATTCTGGGACCGATATCAGTAAACAGTTTCGCCAGGATCTTCTCATCCTGAATAAAACGGGCAACCTGTCTGCGGTTATGAACAGAATCAACCTTTCCTCTGGTAATCAGCTTTTCAGCGGCCCGGCGTATTTCAAGCGCCTTCGCCTTTGTCGTTGTTATACGCTCATATCTGAAAAGGGAAGTCACCATATTTCTTGACATAGCCCTACGATGGGCTGAATTCCGTGAAAGCGGATTAAAGCCATTTTTATGCTTCATCTGTTTCTTCCTTTCCTTTTGGTAAATCGATAGAGTTTTTCAGATGACTATAATCGGTCATCCCGAGACTAAGATTCCACTCAAGCAGCTTCTCCTTAATCTCCTGAAGACTTTTTTTGCCGAAATTCCGTGTCTTGGCAATATCATCCTCGGTCTTTCTCGTCAATTCACCGATAGTTCTAATATTTGCATTCTTGAGACAGTTTGAAGAGCGTACAGACAACTCCAATTCCTCGACAGGTGTATTAAGCAACTGCCGAATGCGTTCGTCTTCCTCATCAAAATCATCTTCCCGTCCGATCTCGCTCTCATTAAAGTTAACAAAGATCGAAAAATGATCCTTCGCAATCTTCGCTGCTTCAGCAAGAGCATCATCAGGCTGGATAGTCCCGTCAGTCCATATCTCGATAATCAGCTTGTCGTAATCGTTCCGCTGACCAACGCGACAGGGTTCAATGGAGTACTTCACCTTCGGAATCGGAGTAAAGATCGCATCCATCGGGATTGTTCCCACAACCTCGATATAATGCTCATTGATCTCCGCAGGAACATAACCCCTGCCCAGATCAACCTGAACTTCGATCTCCAGATTCGCATTCTCCATCATGGTAAACACCGTAAAATCTTCGCTCAGGATCTCAAGCTGAGAATCACGAGCGAACATATCACTGGTTACAGTTCCCGGTCCCTTGAATTCAAGAAGGAACGAGCTCTGCTCTACCCCTTCAGGAAGCCGCAAACGAATCTGTTTCATGTTATTCAGGACTTCCAGAGTATCTTCCACTACGTTGGGAATAGTTTCAAACTCGCTGGAAATAACATGGGCAACACCATCGGCATCGTATGAAGTCACACGCACCGCTGTAATAGCATAGCCCTGAATTGAGGAGAGCAAAACTCTCCTCAGCGTATTACCAACAGTAGTTCCAAACCCGGTTTCAAAGGGATAGGCAGTAAACTTACCATACGTACGATTTGACTCATAATGTTCAAACGTAATCCCCTTGGGTTTCTTAAATCCTTTAAGCAGATTTTTGCGGGCCATCCGAACTCCTTACTTGGAATAGAGCTCTACCACGAGCTGCTCTTTAATATCGGCGAGATCGGTAATATCAGAGCGCCGAGGGATCGAATCAAAGGTTCCCCGCTGCTCATCAACATTGATGGTAATCCACGGCACATTTCCAGACTTGGAAACTTCCGACAGAGCATCCATCACAACCGACATCTTCCTTGAGCTTTCCTGAACCTGAATAACGTCCCCTGCCTTAACAGTATAACTGGGAATATCAACCCGCTTTCCGTTCACCGTCACATGTCCATGCTGAACAAACTGACGAGCCTGTGAGCGGCTGACAGCGAAATGCATCCGGAAAACCACGTTATCCAGTCTGCTTTCGAGCAGTGCAAGAAGGTTATCACCGGTAATACCGGGCATCCTCAGAGCACGATCAAAGAACAGACGGAACTGCTTCTCAAGCATTCCATAGATTCTCTTAAGCTTCTGTTTCTCACGGAGCTGAAGACCGTACTCGGAACGCTTTCCGATACGAGCCTTAGGATCCTTGCCGGGAATAGGGCGTTTTCTGTTAATAGGGCATTTATCAGTCTTACAACGATCTCCCTTAAGAAACAGCCTCTTCTGCTCAGTTCTGCAAAGCCTGCAAACAGGTCCTGTATATCTTGCCATTCTCGTCTCCTCCGTCAGATACGCCGTGTTTTTTCGGGACGGCAGCCGTTGTGGGGAATCGGAGTCACATCACTAATAGACTTGACCTTCAATCCCAGAGCGCCCAAAGAGCGCACAGCCGACTCACGGCCTACGCCGGGTCCCTTCACAAACACATGAACTTCACGAAGTCCATAACTCAACGCCTTCTGAACAGCTGTCTCAGCTACCGTCTGAGCCGCAAAGGGTGTGGATTTCTTCGCACCCCGAAAACTCAAACCGCCGGAGGAAGCCCATGAAAGGGTATTCCCATTCAGATCCGTAATTGTAACGATCGTATTATTAAACGTCGCCTGAATATACACGTTACCTTCGTAAACGCTTTTCTTTTCTTTCCGCTTTTTTACGGTTGCCACGTTATATGTTCCTCCACCTTACTTCTTCTTACCGGCAACGGTCTTCTTCTTACCTTTGCGGGTTCGAGCATTAGTCTTGGTGCGCTGTCCCCTGACAGGCAGCCCACTTCTGTGTCTCAGACCACGGTAACAACCGATATCCATAAGACGCTTGATATTCAAACCGATCTCAGTACGAAGACGTCCTTCAACCTTATATTCATTATCGATGACAGTCCTGAGTTCAGCAAGTTCATCCTGCCCCAGATCGTTCATCATTCTTGTGGGATCAATT
>JAITWB010000136.1 GCA_031285525.1 Spirochaetaceae bacterium | reverse complement strand
TTACACTTACATTCCTTGCTTTATGGATTATTCGGCTCATCCATCCATTATAACCGTTTTTTCAGCCGCAGCAAGCTGCGGGGTATCAGACCGTATGCTTCGCAATGAAGCTCGATTATGAAAAAACGCAAAAAACCATTGACGAAGTTTTTCTGCTTCAGAGGATGAACCAGAAAAGCATCGGAGAATTCGGTAATACCATGGGTTCTCTGGTAGAACATCTCCTGACTCCTGCACTACCCCATAAACTCAAAGAATTCGGTTTTAACTTTGAGAAAATACAACCGGTGAAATTGCGAGTCGATGATAAGAGCATCTACGCAGAGATAGACGCCTATCTCGAAAACGAAAAGCAGGTAATGGCGGTGGAGGTAAAAACCACCCTGCGCGCAAAAGATGTGGATTACCATCTCATAAGAATGGAGAAGCTGCGCATATATGCCGATGAGACGGGGGATACACGGGAATTCTTCGGCGCCATGGCTGGCGCTATCGTCAGCGAGGGTGTCAAAAAATATGCCCTGTCACAGGGATTCTTTGTCATCGAACCTTCCGGAGAAGACGTCATAGTAACAAAACCCACAGTTGAACCCAAAAAGTGGTAAAACGAGTATATACCTATTGAATTGTGTATTTATACTTGATTTTTTCCTGTATTTGTATAAATATACAGTTTAGAACATACCTGATAGAGATATCAGTTGTATGTATTTTCAGGAGGAATATACAATGAAAAAGGTTTTAATAATCCTTGCAGCAGCAAGCCTCGCGCTCGTAGGCTGTTCAAAGGCAAAAGACGCATCGGTCATTACTGTGGGGGCGACACCGGAACCCCATGCGGAAATGCTCACTCTTGTTATCCCGGAGCTTGCGAAAGAGGGCTATACCCTCAAGGTGCAGGAATTCACCGATTACACCACACCCAACGAGGCGCTTGAGTCGAATCAGCTTGATGCGAACTTCTTCCAGCACCTGCCCTATCTCGAATCCTTCAACACAGAGAAGGGTTTCCATCTGGTAAACGCCGGGGGTATCCACATAGAGCCTATAGCCGTGTACTCACGGAAGTATACCGCTCTGGATGCTATTCCCGAAGGGGCAACCATTGCCATCCCCAACGATCCCACCAACGAGGGACGGGCTCTGTTGCTGCTCCAGTCAGCGGGACTCATCACCCTCAACAGCGGAGCCGGAATTACGGCAACCCCTATGGATATCACGGTAAACAGCAAAAACCTGAAATTCCGGGAAATCGAAGCGGCTTCCCTTCCGAGAGTTCTCGACGATGTGGACGCTGCGGTTATCAACGGTAACTATGCCATTCCTGCGGGGCTGAATGCAAAGAAAGACGGTCTCTATGTGGAAGGCGCAGACTCCCCCTATGTAAACGTAGTAGCAGTCAAGGCAGGGAACGAAAACAAGCCCGCCATCACAGCCTTGGTAAAGGCGCTTCAGAGCGAACTGATCCGGAACTATATTAATGACCGATATCCTGACGGAGAAGTCGTTCCGGTGTTTTAAGATCAGAGAATAGTCATTCCTTGCCTTGGCAGGGAGAAAAAGCAAAAGGCTTTAAGGGATCACCCTTAAAGCCTTTTTTATTCACCAAATGTGCACGTCTTTCAAACTACCGTTCAAGTACCCGTCACGAAGAGGGGGTCAAAAAGGTCTGCATCAGGGTAATAAAGAGATAAATCTGTTTGTATACGGCGACTGCCCGCTCCTTGAAGGGTTCTTCGCTAAAGTGATCCAGTTCTTTCCAGTTAATGATGATCTCGGGATGGGGCTTATCCTTATCTTCAAGAAGATTTTTGAGATTCCGTGCGTACACCACCAGATTCTGGCTGCCGCTGGTGAGAAAGAGATGAGCCCGCTCGTTAATATCCTTGAGCTGTGAACGGAGAATATTTCCCGCTTCCTTGTCACGATCCATGCGCAGTGAAAGGTTCTTGAGTTTTACCCCCAGATCGCCGTCATCCGCAAGGGTCTCGTCGAAGGCGGTAATTTTATTGGAAATTTCGAGGAGAGCGTGGTAGGCTCCGGACATCTCGTTAGCGAGAGTCGATGTAGACCACTGCCCCCGCACCAGCACGAGATCGGAAATCTCACGGATATCCTTCTTAAAATAATCGATAAGAAAGGCCTTCATATAATTGAGGGGGTCGTAGTACAGGTATCCGCTGAGCATCTTCTGCTGGAATCCGGCGTTTCCCCGCTCGGAATAGTTGCGGAGCCGCACGATATCCGTTGTTCCAAAGAGCTTCATCAGTAAGTCATTGACTTTATTGTTCTGCCGCTCCTGCTGGAGCTTGTTCAGTATAAGTTCTGTCTGGGTTTTCAGCTTTTCGATATAAGACGCCGCAATACGCTCCGAAACCGCAACGTAGGAAGCGCTGTATGCCGGATCTTTTGAGCTGTGCTGGATAACTTTTTCCAGCATGTGTGAGTTCTTCAGATCCTGAATTCTCGACATCAGTTTGTTCCAGGCTCCCATGGCGACGGGCTCTACATTCCGGTAAATCTTGATGATGGCAAAAACGTCAGCCCATGCCGTATCCATGGGAAGCGGCCACGCTACGGAGATAAAATCCTTGAGATCGTCCACCACATATTCGCCCCGGATGGCTTCAAAGTGAGGCGCATAGGTGAAATTCCGCTCCGGCAGGGAGGAATCAAATTTCTTGAGCAGAAAATGATAGTCGAAATTCACAAACGACGAGAGAGCGACAAACCGGGAATAGATCATATCTATTGAAGCTATTCTATTATTATCGAATTCGGTGATAAAGGCAGCAAGCTCCTCTTTCACCTGCTTGACGAGCGCATTCACCTGAACCGTATTCGCCCGCTCTCTGATAGCCTCTTCCGTAAGCCGGGGAGCGATTTTTTTCTGTTTGTCGGTAAATACCGATTCTATTATAATGTTCTGAACCACATGAGATGCCTGCCCCGCATGAAGCAGCGCCTGTGCAGCACCCACGGTTTTATAGATATCAAAAAAGAACTTTGCCATACCAGGCAAAGCCTCTCCGCTTCCGGGTTTATAGAATTTATATTTACTTTTTAATAAATCCTTGGCAATATTTTTCAACTGCCGCTTTTTTTCCGCCTCGGGATCGCTCGATTTAAAAATCAAACCCAGTATCGTTTCGAAAAAACCGTCCTTCTCTGGTTCACTATTCTTTGCCATGCTATTAATATGAGCAAAAAGAGGTTTGATGTCAATGCCGTAGCTGGTTCAAAATATCCTGAACCGCTGAAACCTCGGCCTCTATCCGGTATTTCGGGGTCACCGGCTCGTAGAGTTTCCGGATGTGATCGGGCACTTCCAGTTCCTCTCCGCAGAGCATCTTGATGGTCTGGGCGTCAAATGCCGGGTGAGTCCGGGAGATAAGAACAACGCCGCCGCTTTCATCGTCGGTGAGATCTTGCCGGGCTTTTGCTGCAGCGTAGGCGCTGGCGGTGTGGGGGGATATGAGTTCTCCGTATTTGACGAAGACTTCCTTTACCGCTGCCGCCTGCTTCGCCGCTGTTACCTCTGCGGGGAAAACCATGGAGCGCATTATCGCCGGATAGGCGGCAAAAACCTCTTCCAGCCGTTCCAGGTTTGAGGGGGTCACCGGGTCTGCCGAGGCGCGGTTCTTTATAGGTATCACCGAGTCGAGGAGCAGAGAACGCCCTGCCGCATCAATCGTAAGGGCGGCAGAACTGTCGGTGATAAAGCCGTTGACAGGAAGAGAAAATTTCCAGCCATAGAGTCCTGCCACGAGGTTTCCGTAGTTGCGGGCCGCCATGGCATAATAGATATCCCCTACCACATGCTTTTTAAGCTGAGCGAAAGCGTACATGTAAAAAAAGGTCTGAGGGAGGAGCCTGCCTATATTGACCGTATTGGCAAGGGTAAGTCCGTATTCCGACACGAGACTCCGGTCGGCGTATATCTCCCGCATCATCCGGTAGCAATCCTCTACAGAACCGTTCACTTCCACCGGATACACATTGCCGCCGTTCCAGACGAAATCCTGCTCATTCAGCCCCTTCATTGTTCCTTTCGGATAGAGGAGTATGGCTTTAAGCTTTTTTTTGTCCCTCAGAGCCGTGGCGACACAGACGCCGGGGGTATCATCGGAGACTGCGGATATGATAACCGCCTCCCTGTCCTGCATGATGAGTATGTGTTCAAGACAGGAGGCAAGATAGGAGATACCGAAATCGCCGTCCGCACCAGTGGGACCATGGTACAATTCCAGGCTGTACAGGCGGCTGCTCAGTTTTTTGAGCTTCGGGCTGAACGGAAAGGCCTTTGCCGCAATACGCTCCGATACGACCGGACTCAGCTCCTCCTTAAGCAGGGCGGAGGTCAGCGTTCCCGCAATCCCCTGAAAAGTGGTGGTTTCGTTCATATACAGGATCCACGGCTTCAGATCCTCTTCGTTCGCAGGAACATACATTCCCCCCTCTGGGGGTACACAGTCGAGTATGGTCTGTGAGAAATTCAATCTCTTTTCGGCATTTCTGGTACTGATAAACTGCACTCTTCACCTCCGGATGTACGCATAACGGTTTCTTTTAATACAGACTCTAATAGGTTAGTGAAAAAAAAGGGACTTTGCAATGCCCTGTTACGGCATACTCATAAACAGGGGTATCAAAAACGGAACCACCGCAGTCAGTATGACCCCATGGATAAAAGCCAGCGGAACAGCCTGGGATCCGTAGGCATTTTCGATAAGCGGCAGGGTCACATCCATACTCGTAGCTCCTGCAACGCCGATGCCGGATTCACACCTTCCGGTAAATCCAAGGACCGATATGAGGATCAGCGCCAAAACCTCCCGAAACATATTCGCAAGGAAGGAAGCTGTCCCCAGCAGGGGATCCCCCAGTGCGGATATAAGCACCCCCGATAGACTGTACCAACCGAAGCCGCCCCCCAGCGCAAGGGCCTTACCCAGGGTAAGGGCAGGGATAAAAAGGCGTGTCAGCTGCACCCCGAGAAGGGTTCCGATAATCGTTACCAGCGGCAATACTATGGCAGCCGGCTGGAGAAGGGCTTTTTTCATGTCCACCCCGCCCCGTTTCATCTGGATACCCACGATAAAGAGGAGCAGATTGAGTACTACAGAGCTAAAGCTTCCGTCCATCAGGATAGAGACAGGGGGAAGCAGATATCCCAATACAACGCCAGCGATAACAATAAGAAAGAGCAGAGCCGGTTTTTTCATGTTTCCGGCTATCATGAAAAGCATTTTTCCTGCGTTTGCGAACCCAGTCTTCTTGAACGCCCCGCCCTGCGATACCTCGCCGCCGGATCCCGGACGAGAGAGGGTGTACAGAGTATCCCTGTCAAGCTTTCTATAGAGAGGTATCGCCACAATGTGGAGTATGACCGTTCCCAGGATCGAAAAAACGGCCCCCAGAAGCGCCATCGCCCCGACCTCGCCGAGGCGCAACAGTATCTCCCGGTTCTGCCCGAGCCTGAGCCCCATGGAAAACAGGAGGAGGTAGAGAACGACGGAAAACAGGGGATCCAGTGCCTTCTTGAGAGGAATGAACCCTGCTGTTTCGAGTATATAGCCCGCCGTAATACAGGCCAGTAAAATCAATAATGAAACGACGGTATCCATGGAACGTTATTGCGCCGTTCTCACAGCGGTACATTTCTGTACAAAGCCGCAGGGACGGTAGGTCATTTTTGCCTGCCGCATCCCCGGTTCTCCCATATCCTGCTCCCGGTTAAGGGTGACCACCGTATCGGGCAGACTTGCGGCAAAGGCCTGGTTCACAAACTGATAAATGCCGTGATAGTCGTCCAATCCTTTTTCGTAATGCACCGCAAACATGGTTCCCGCCGCAATGGTTTCCCCCAGGGTCCACCCGGCAGGTTTTCCGTCAACATATACGACTATGCCTGTAAGAGGAAGTCTTTCCAGGGATTGCAGGGCTTCTTTGGCGGCCCGATAATCTCCCTCGTCCTCTCTTGTCTCACGCCACTGGTCAAGGACAGAGAGGGCATCGTCCCGGGTAAAGGAGTCCAGCGGCTTTATTTCATGCTGATAGGATGACACAAAGGAGTTTACCAGATTCTTCTTCTTGTGGAATTTTTTCCCCGAAAGCTCAGCAAGTTCCTTACGGTCATAAAGGTAGTCAAAATTATTTCTATCCTCTTCTATTGCATAACCCCATGAAGCGATAGCCTCCCCCTCTTTTTCGGCAATCGACGGGGGAATGTTCTTCCATACCTTATAAGTATCAAACAGAGCATCCAACACCGGCTTCTCCGGCATTACTCCGGGAGTTGAAAAAAAGGTCTTGTTTTGATACTCCCCGGTCAGAATAAGAATCTTTTCTCCGACCCGGGAAATATGGTAGTTATATTTGAATCTAAAAAGAAAAAGCCCAGGAAAGGTAAATTCAGAAATACCGTCCTTCAGATTGTTAAGGGACGGATAGAGATCATCGTACATTTCCCATGAGAGCGGCGAAAAGGCGGGATATTCAGGTATATATTTCATTCAATTAAGATACAAAATTTTACGGTAAAAGTCAAAGAAATCAATTAACAGGGAGCAAAGCAATGTCAACAAGTTAAGGAAAAAGGATAATATCAGAGCGACTTAGCAAAGGATCCTTCTTTGCTAAGTCGTTTTTATAGAAAAAAACAGAAGCGAAATGGTAAAAAGCTTCTAAGTATTACAATTTCACTATCCGATAAAGAAATAAGGGAAGGGGGACGAAGATGATAAAAAAAATGGATATGCGAATTATTGAAAGCTCTTATAGAATCACTGGGTTTTAAAGAGAGAGCAAGAAAGCACCAAAAGTATTTCACACGGGAACGAAAAATGGGATTTAAGACACTCATATATTTTATGCTGACCCTGATAAGATCAAGTACACAAAATGCCCTTGAGCGATATTTCGCCGATAGTGTAGATGATGAATGCATAAGTCAACAGGCATTCAGCGAAGCAAGGCAAAAGATAAAGTGGGAAGCTTTCCAGGAAATGTTCCATTTTACGGTAAATGCCTGGTATGAAAACAAGGAAGTAAAACGCTGGAATGGCTGCCGTGTATCGGCAATCGACGGGAGTGTGTTACAGTTGCCTAACGACAAGGAGCTGCTAAACTATTTCGGAGGTATAGGGTGCAACAATACCTCGCCGGCTGCCCGGGGGTCACTGTTGTATGATATACTCAACGATTGTGTGATGGATGCACGAATAGATCAATTTAAAATGGGAGAACCTACACAGGCAGATGAACATATAAAGCATCTTGAAGGTTTGGCAAGCTTTGAAGAATGGAAGGAATTGATTCTTTTTGACCGGGGGTATCCATCCCGTAAGCTTATACAAGAGCTTACGGAGAAGAAAATCTACTATGTGATGAGAGTCAGAAGAAAATTTGCAAAAAAAGTGGATGCATTGCCCCTCGGAGACCACTGTATAGACCTTACCTATAAGAAAACCCAACTAAAAGTCAGGGTAATAAAGTTTATACTCCCCGGCGGAGAGGAGGAGACACTTCTGACAAACCTTTTCGATTCGAGTTTATCGATAGAAGACTTTTCTGTCCTGTATTTTAAGCGTTGGCCCATTGAGACAAAATACAACATACTCAAGCAGAAACTTGAAATAGAAAACTTCTCAGGACGCCTTGTGGACAACATTCGTCAAGATTTTTTTATCGCCATGACCTTAACGAACATCGCCGCTGATTTTTATGGTGAAGCTCAAGCGGAGGTAGAGACGGAACAGGAAGGGAAAGAAAACAAATATCAATATGCAGTGAACGTGAACCATGCAATAGGGGTTCTCAAAGACAGGTTAGTGAAAGCGATGCTTGAAGACAATGACATAAAACGGGGGAAACTGTTTTATGATGTCATACGGCGGTTAAAAAAACGCTTAAGCCCTATTCGGCCTAAGCGTTCTGTCAAAAGGATTCGCTTCCCTCGGAAGGCGAAATTCCACCATAATCACAAGTCAAACTGTTGAGGCCTTAACTTGTTGACATTGACTTGCTCCCTGCTATTTGTTTTACTTTCCGAGCTGGGTTTTGAGTTTTGCGATCAGCGCGTCTTTTTCTGCAACCACTTCCTGCCACTTTTCACGCTCTCGCAACTCTCCCCTACACTCTGCATTATACAGTGCAGAAGCTTCATTGTGGCGGCTTCGTTCCCGTACACGTGCTATCTCACGGAATAATTCATCGCTGGCTGTTACCTGACGGTATGCTCCAACAGCATCTTTCATAATTGGT
>JAITWB010000094.1 GCA_031285525.1 Spirochaetaceae bacterium | reverse complement strand
TGGGGAAGATATTTAAGGGGCAGTCGGCGTTACGGATTATCCTACAGACCTTTTGTAATCTGGAAGGGGTTGTCTCTGCCCTTATCAAGTACCGGAAGCCTGACGGTTCCTGTGGGGAGCTGAACGCCGCTGTTTCTGATGAAGCGAAAGGTGTCATTTTCCATGAGGTCGTTGAGGGAGAACTGGACGCTTGCGGCTGGTGGTCATTCTGGGCGTTTGTCACCTTTGCTGACGGCCGGACTGCTGCAGGAGAGCCAGCGAAGGTGTATGTCTATAATGAGGGGTTTGGATAATCATAAATGAGAAATGAAAAGATTATCGCCGGAAGAACGATATCAGTACAATCTCCGCAAAGAACGAAAGACGCTGGAAGAATTCGCTGCTCATGAAATCGAGTGGGCGGATGATTTGCTGATGTGGTATAGGATTCGCAAGCAGGATATACCCAACGATGAATATCGAGCCTGTGCGTTTTTTAAGAACCGTGAGTATTTACGGAAACCCGGCTCTTTGTCGCTGGTGTATCACACCTATCTCAGGTGTGTGAGGGAATTGCCGTCTGTTACCAAAGAGACGGCTTTTGATTTGTTGTGTTACAGGTACAGAATGTATACTCAAGTATTAAAGAGTGGAGGATATGATGGTTGAACAGATTGGAGACGAAGGTCTTTACTTGCGGCTTTCGCACTTGAAAAAGGGTTTTGTGCAGTTTACCGACAGCACAAACGCATCCCGGCTTGTTACCGAGCATGGGAAGGATATCCGGTACAATGCCGCATGGAAGAAGTGGGTGGTCTGGAACGGGAAGTATTGGGAAACCGATGAAGGAGGTGCGTTGATCCATGAGAAGGGGCTTATTATGGTGCGGAATATCTATGACGAACTCCTGAAGACCAGTGATTACCGGGAGCGGATGGAGATTGAGAAGTACGCCATATTGAGTGAGAGCGTGAGGCGAAGGGAGGCGTTTGTGAAGGCGGCTCAGTGGATAAAACCGCTGAACATAAAGAGCGATCAACTGGATAGCAATCCCTGGCTTTTGAATGTGCAGAACGGGACGATTGATATGAGAAATGGAGAATTCAGGGAACATAGACAGGAAGAGCTGATAACGAAGATTGCCCATGTGACCTATGATCCCCAGGCGGATTGTCCCTTGTGGAAGCAGTTTATCAGGGAGATCATGAACTACAAAACAGATCTGATTCAGTTTATCCAGACCGCTGCAGGCTGGGCATTGACGGGGGATATATCCGAGCAGACGATGTTTATTCTCTACGGGAGTGGTGCGAATGGGAAGTCAACGTTTCTGAATACGATTATGTATCTCCTTGGGGATTACGCCATAGCAGCTCCTACGGAAACGTTTATGAAAAAGAGCGGAGACCAACATACGAATGATATCGCACGGCTGAGGGGTACACGGTTTGTTACCACCACGGAGACGGAACAGGGGAGACGGTTGTCTGAACCGCTTATCAAGAAGATAACCGGGAATGATCCGATGACGGCGAGGTTTCTGTACGGGGAGTATTTTACCTTTATGCCGACTTTCAAGATTTTCATGGCGACAAATCACAAGCCGGTGATTAAGGGGACGGATTACGGGATATGGAGACGTATTAAGCTGATACCTTTTACCACCCGCATCCCGGAGGAGAAGCAGGATAAGCATCTTGAGCAAAAGCTCCGTTCAGAGGCAAGCGGGATTCTGAACTGGCTGTTGGAAGGGACTGAGCGGTGGAGACGGGAGCAGCTCAAGGCTCCCTCTATTGTGTTAAACGCTACGGATGAATACCGGGGTGAGATGGACGTTATCGGAAATTTCCTGAAAGAGCAGTGTGTGCAGGAGCAGGAGCTGACTATCAGGATTCGGGAGCTGTATAAGGCGTACTGTGTCTGGTGCGATGAAAATAACGAACACGCTGTGAGTGAGCGGTTTCTGGGGCTGAGGCTCAAGGAGATGGGGTTTGAACAGACCAGGACTTCGGAAGCGAGGTACTGGAAGGGGGTTGGGTTAAGAATGGGCGGTTAAAAAAGAGAAGGGAGAACATAGGCCATTGACATAATTAAGCCAATGGCTTATATTTAATTATAGATATGGTGGAACCGATTATTGTAATTGAAACGCCCTCTTTTCTTCGCGATTGTAAAGACCTGCTCGATGATGATGAACGGGAGGCTTTGGTTGCTTTTCTCGCCTACAAGCCTAAAGCCGGAGATGTGATAGTCGGAACTGGCGGTATTCGTAAAGTCCGATGGGCAAGGGAATCCGAAGGAAAAAGCGGAGGTTTTCGAGTAATTTATTATTATCATTCAAATGAGATTCCGCTTTTTGCGCTCAATGTTTTTGCAAAAAATGAAAAGGCAAATGTAACAAAAGCGGAAAGAAACGAACTAAAGAAGTTGTCCAGTATGTTGAAAGATACCTACAAGCCTAAGGGGAAGAAGAAATGAAGACAAACCGCATTGTTGAAAGCATGAAAGAAGCTGTCGCCATATCCAAAGGCGAAATGCCGGAAGATTCGTATCATATGCACATCCCTGAAAAGATTGATGTTAAATCTATCCGTGAAGGTATGGGACTTTCTCAAGCCGCTTTTGCGAACCGTTTTGGTTTGTCCGTTTTTGCCATTCGTAATTGGGAACAGGGCAAACGTCAGCCCGACCCTGCGGCACGGGCGTATCTTAAAGTCATAGAAAAAGCCCCGCAGTTTGTAGCAAGCGTATTGTTGATGTAATCTGAGGTTCTCATTTCTCTTTGTTTGTATTTTCCCCGTGCGCCCTTTGTGGGTTGTTGGTGAAGACAGCGGTGTTCTCATGTGAACCCACCTTTGCATATCACAAGTATGCAGGGGTGGGCGTTTGTGTTGTTCTGTGATGTACGGAAAAAGCGTATTTTCGCAATGTAGCATGATGAAAAAATCGGTGTTTCAAAAGTTGGCAAAAAAGTGAGGGACGCACACGCTCCCCGTGCAAGAAAAATCCTGATGAAAGCAGCAGTAGCCATGACGAAAGAGCTTGTCATGGATGACAAGTAAATCGGGTGAAAAACGGGGAGAATTGTCACTATCAGAGTGAGTTTTTGTTATTCCTTTAGTATCCTTAATATAACTATTTTAAATTTTTATATTTTTAATGACATTAAAAAGAATTAAAAGAATATATATAGAAGTAATAGAGGGACTTGTCAGAAACGGGCATTTTTGTTGTCAGTAGTCATTGATTCGGTCAGGGGGTGGAGTTCCAGGCTTTGGGGAAAAAGCCCAACAGGGATTGTTCAGTTTTCAGCCTGGCGTTGTTTGCGTTTGGGATAGGTTCGGCGAAAGTCCTGTAGTCCGCAGAGCGGACGGAGGGGCTTTTGACGGTACTGTGAGGTTTTTTCAGTTGGGAGCAAGTCTTCGCTTTTCGTAAGAATAGCGAAGACTTGCGGGGTTTCAGGTATTCGGGGGAAAAGCCAAACGGTGATTGTTCAGGTTTCAGCCCTGCGTTGTTTTCGTTCGGGAGAGTTTCGGCGAAAGTCCTGTAGTCCGCTAAGCGGACGGAAGGGCTTGAGCCGGGGAAGCAAGCCTAGCCCGTTGTCTGTAGTAAATCCCTGCTGCTCTGATAAGAGGAGCGGGGATTTACGGCGTGTTACGGTGAGACTTCACTGTGAAGCGCCGTGGGGCGTTCCAGGCTCTGTTGGGTGGGCGCACTCCGTCCCGATGTGGCGGTATGACGGCGGAGGCGGCATGGATGCCGCCTCACTGAGAAAAAAATGCAAACATGGACGTTTGC
>JAITWB010000077.1 GCA_031285525.1 Spirochaetaceae bacterium | reverse complement strand
TCGATAATTACTTTAATAATGGTAACCATCACTAAAGGAACCACTAACATACGCACTAAATCGATAAAGCCGCCGCCGATAAGTCCGTACCATCTCGTCGTTTCAGTGATGAATAGTACTGTTGCCGGATTATCTGAAAATCCTGCTGCGGCTTGAATAATAATGCCGAGAAGCAAGCCGATTCCTGTGCCTAAAACGACCCGTTTTGCAAAAGTAATTTTCTTTGCACTTAATAGGTGCATACAGAAAAATAACCCCGCAAGAACCGCGAGAAAGAGAACTGTTTTAAGTTCACTTACCCCTAAAAAATCTTGAAAAAAAACCGATTCCATATAATACCTCCATGTTGTGATAACCTTCACCAGGTTCTTCTTGGATTAAAACATACTATATGTATATGTTTAATCTAATATATATAGTATACGAAACTTTGTCAAGTAAAAAAATGGTAACAGGACTTTGTCCGTCAGCAAGCGCTCAAATAATGTGTCAGTCAATATCATTCAAGATATGCACCTTATTCTTTGTTATAGTAATTATGTAAGAGGACTAAATGATGATTGATTTACAGAGTACCAAATGCGTGATGATTATTGATGAAACAGTGCCGATTGGCATGATTGCAAATACGGCAGCGGTGATGGGCGTTACAATTGGAAAGCTTTTTCCTGAAGCCGTTGGAGCAGCTGTTCTTGATAAGGATGGAAATAGTCATTCCCTTCACTCCGCAAAAATCCCGTGAACAATCGCTTCCGGAGGCAGGTCGTCATAGAGATACCCGTAAAGAACTGCCGCTGACAGAACTTTTCTGCCGTAGCCTCTGGTTTCAGCAAAGGGGACTGTCTCCAGGAACAGATCCGCCGGGAGGTTTCCTGCTGAGCGTATCCAGTTTCGTACCCTGGTTATGCCGCCGTTGTAGGAGAACAGCGCCATTATAGGGACATTGTCCAACCGTCCCAGCAGTTCCGAGAGGTAATAGGCTCCGAACATAATGTTGATTTGAGCGTCGAGGAGGTCGTAGTCCTGGATTTTGAGCTTTCGGGCGACGTCTCCGGCGGTGGGACGCATGAGCTGAGCGAGACCGATGGCTCCGGCGTGGGAATATGCATCTTTGTCGAAATAGCTTTCTGTTCGTATCAGGCCGTAGAGGAGGTGTTCTTCCAGCCTGAACTGCGACGATGCTTCGCTTACATAGTTCCGGTAGGGGCGGGGATAGAGTTTTTCCAGGATGTCCTGTGTTACCGGAATATTTCCTTGGGCGACAGAAGACGATGTGAGTCTGAGTGATTGGGCATACAGGAGGGGATTCTGTTCCCCCGCATTGTACAGCTGTTCTGCGAGATAGATTACCGTGTCAGGACTCAGATGGCGGGAGCTTGCCGGTGTTTTTGATACATATGCCGGATAGATCCGTTCGGGGAAGCCGAAGTCGGCATAGCCTGTCAGGAGGGCTTCAAAGTCCGTGTCGGAGGTAAACTCCTCTGTAGAAGGTGTGCCTCCTTGCGGAGCGGGGTGTAGAAACGATTCCGGGATATCTTCAAAGGGAATGTTCAGCCTGTCCGCTGCGAGGGTTCTATAGTAGAGGTTTCCGTGATCACTGGAGTAGGCGGTTTCGAGACATTCCCTGCGTTCGGCTTCCGGATCCGATGTATACACTGAAGGGGAGATATATCCCTCTTCCAGGAGCCGTGCGGTTACATAACTGAATTGAGCCAGAGAGTCCGGAGAAGCATGGTCTCGTATGATATGATAGGTTTTATAATAGTTGTTCCAGTCACGCTCTGCCATGAGGGCGGCGGAGAGCTGATCCAAAAAATCAGAAAAATAGTCGGGATCGCTCCACCAGGGGGCGTATGATGCCAGCGCATCTATCGTTCTGCTTCTATCTTTCGCAAGCAGGGTGGTAAGGTAGTACCAGAGGGCGTTATCGTATTGGGATGGAGTTTCGGCGAGGTTCATGGCGGTCAGGTACATCTCCGGGGCGCTGTCTTCGGAGCGGTTAAAACAGCGGGCGGCATAAAAGGCTCCCATGAATCTGCTTTCCGGATCTGCGGCATTATCGGCAATGGATAGGAAGAGTTCTGCGTTTGACCGATGATCCTCGCTTCCGTAGAGCAACGCCCGTCCCATATCGGAATAGACCGCTGCCGGGAACAGGGGTTCTTCTTTTATAAGAATAGCTGCTTGAGCCGCCGCTTCTCCGTAATTCCGTTGAAACACAGCGGTTCTCATCTGTATCACCGTACCAAGCTGTTTTATTCTCTCGGGATAGGACTGTTCTGCGAAGAGTTTCTCCAGAATTAAGATATGTTGCGCTGTAAAGGATCCGCCGGTGACCCACTGTTCCAGAAGGGGGATAAAATTTTCGTTTTTTTCCGCCAGTAATGCTTCGATTACCATTCCGGTAAGGTTAATTCTGTCGGATAGTACCGCACTCTGGTTATCTGAGGTGAGTTCACTGAAAGTGTCAGTGCTGTTTGCCATTTTCAGAATAGCCTTATAGTTCCCTGTCTTCCGGAGGTTTTCGGCGTACAGTGCAGCGGCGGTGATATCTGACGAATTCTTTCGGTATAGCTGTTTTGCGACTGCCAGCCGTGCAGGCGCCGTGCCGATTCTGGTCAACTCTTCGGCACAGAGCCGGGAGAAAAAGGGAAAGGCTTTTTGTTTGCCTTCGGTAAAAAAACGGAGAGCGTTCTTTTCGTCTCCCGCTTCTGTATAGTGGAGACCGAAAAAATAGAGGGCATTCACCCCGGCGATGTCCGAAACCTGGCGGGGGTTGAGGTTGAGAGCGAGAAGGCTTTCATAATCCTTTGCGGCGAGGATACGCCGATACGAGTCTAATACCTCCTCTCTCGGCTGCAC
>JAITWB010000068.1 GCA_031285525.1 Spirochaetaceae bacterium | reverse complement strand
CGGATGGAACTCCCCTTCTGGCTTATGATGGCAGGGGGTCTCCTCTTTCTCCTCTCGGACACCCTCCTCTCGGAACGGATATTCGTCGGTAACGACACCGCCTGGGGAAATCTCTGGGTTATGGTAACATACCTGCTCGCTCAGGCGCTGATTATCATCGGAATTGTCCAGGCAACGCCTTTGTTGGGCTAAGGCTGAAAAGGAAACATCGGAGTAATAGTATGGAAGGTATAGATAGTACAGAGATGCTGATAAAACAGCGGGCGTTTTTTGAAAGCGGCAAGACCCGCCCTCGGCAGTTCCGCAGTGAGATGCTGCGAAAGCTCAAGGAGGCGATCCTCAGCTCGGAGCAGGACATCCTTGCGGCGCTTCACGAGGATCTGGGCAAGAGCGACTTTGAGGCCTATGCGACAGAAGTCAGCATCGTTCTGAACGAACTGAGCTATGCCCAAAGACACCTCCGTTCATGGATGCGTCCCCGCCGGGCTTCTACGGGGATAATCAATTTTCCCTCACACGGCAGGGTCTATCCCGACCCCTATGGGGTATGTCTCATCATGTCTCCCTGGAACTACCCCTTCCAGCTCGCCATCGCTCCCCTCGTTGCGGCGATAGCGGCAGGAAACACTGTTGTCCTCAAGCCTTCGAACTACGCCCCAGCGGTTTCGGCAGTCATGGCGAAGCTCTTGGAAAGCGCTTTTCCCCCGGAATATATCACCGTTATTCAGGGAGGCCGTGAGGCGAATCAGGGTCTGTTGAAGGAACAGTTCGACTATATATTCTTTACCGGAGGGGTTACTGTAGGCAAGCTGGTCATGGAGAGCGCATCCCGCTATCTGACCCCGGTGACTCTGGAGCTGGGCGGCAAGAGTCCCTGTATTGTGGATGAAACCGCCGACATCAAAGTTGCGGCGAAGCGAATCGCTTGGGGAAAATGTATCAACTCAGGGCAGACCTGCGTCGCCCCGGACTATATCCTTGCCCATGAATCGATCAAACAGGAACTCATCTCAGAGATAGGGAAAAACATCACCCGCTTTTTCGGCGCAGATCCCTCGACAAACCCTGAGTTCCCCAAGATCATAAACGCAAAACACTTTCAGCGCCTTTCGGGACTGCTCAAAACAGGCAAGCTCGCCTTTGGAGGCAGTACGAATGAGGCTGAACGCCGCATCGCACCAACCGTTTTCGAGGATGTCCGCTGGGAGGATCCCATCATGCAGGAGGAGATCTTCGGTCCCATACTGCCGGTGATTACCTTTACTGACCTGAACGACGCCATAGCCTCGATAAACAGACGACCCCATCCGCTGGCGCTCTATCTCTTTACTTCCTCAAAGGAGCGGGAAAAGCGGGTACTCTCTTTGGTACGATTCGGCGGGGGCTGCGTAAACGACACGGTGATGCACCTTACCAGCGACAGCTTGCCCTTCGGCGGTGTTGGGGAAAGCGGCATGGGAAACTATCACGGGAAGTCCGGCTTCGATACCTTTACCCACTACAAGAGTGTGCTAAAGAAGTCTACCGCCATCGACGTTCCCGCCCGGTATCCGCCCTACAAGGGCAAATACCGGCTCTTGAGACCCTTTATTTAAAAGAATTCGGTAACGTGCTGGGGCCGCAGGGTAAACACACTGCTCAGTGTGTCCCTGTTGCCGCAGAGTTCCACCCCTGTCTGCCGGGAAACAAGCAGGTTATCCAGCGTCCGGTATCCGGTGACAAGCTGGCTCAACACCCGGATATCACAGCGCAGATCCGGCTCTCTTTTGACCGATGACACCAGCGTCCCCTGGGAACCGAATTCCACCAGATAGGTACCGCTGTTGGCGGTAATGTTGGCGTCTTCTACTTCGATACAATAGGAACCTTCCCCGGCAGGTGTACCTGCCAAGGCAGGTCTGCGCATCATTTCCAATGCGGTCTTAACGTTCACCACCCGGGTCATATCCCTCGCAGTGATCCGCTGTTCCACTGCCCAGGCATCGCCGATAAAATCTGTCGGGTCGATGAACGTAGGCATTGTAGGCCAACGGAACTGCGCATACTGAGAAGACAATCCCCCGACTATGCTGAGGGCGCCGTACAAGCCCTTAGTATCGATAAAGGCGAGTTCAATCACCGACATGGTATGTTCGCCGCCTTCTTCCACATCCTGATACTTGATATAACTCCGGGGAACGCCGTTCTCGTCTTTCCATAGATACAGGAAAATCCCTGTCGAGTAGGGTTCGCTTTGGGTAAAAATCTTCCACGAACGGTTATCAGGCCAGTAATCACGGGCGATTCCGTGATTCAACGTCGAAATATAGGCGGCATGAACAGCCTGAAGCGCGGAAGTATCATCCCCGGGGAAGATCTGAGTAAACTCACCCTGTAATTTATGCTTGAGGAAATGCCGGGAAGCAATGGTCAGATTGTTTCGGGCACAGCAGATCTCATAGCCGAACATACGATAAAAATCATGAGAAAAGGGAGTGAGGTTAGAAAATACCACACCCTTCTCATAGGCTTCGGGCAGAAGTTTCTCAAAAATATGCCGAACATGACCGCCCTTACGGGATTCCGGCAGAGTCCCTACACCGCCGATACCGGACATTTTCGCCTTTTTGCCGTCAAAAGTCATGAGAAATTCAGGTTCAACGATACCCGAAATCAGCCTCCCCTTATCATCAAATACACCCCAGGACCACTCTGCAGGATGCATCAAAGGATCAGCTTTTTCTGTCGCTTCACCAGAAAAATCCTTCCGCATGTTAAACACTACCACATGCATCCGATTCAGCTGCGGCAAATCATCCGTTCTCAGTCTTCGTATTTCCATAATAATTCAGCTCCTCATTTGAGTGTACCATGAATCTACGATATTGAATACACAAAAAAATCACATAAACAACAATAAATAACACTACTTGTTCCACAGGTATTGCCGCATCGTTCCCACTACATCGTCGATATCGAGGGGTTTGCCCAGGTGTCCGTTCATTCCCGCATCGTGACAGCGCTGAACATCTTCCTTAAAAACATTCGCAGTCATTGCTACGATAGGAACAGTTTTTCCTTGAGGCAGATTAAGAGAACGGATTTGCCGTGTCGCCTCGTAACCGTCCATTTCGGGCATCTGAACGTCCATGAAAATTAAATCGTATTTTTCAGGATTCTTGCAGAACATCTGCACTGCCTGAACGCCGTTTTCGGCGCAATCAATGCTTACCTGAGTGGGTTCCAGCAAAGCCAAAACAATTTCACGATTAATCTCAATATCTTCTACAAACAAAATAGTATTTCCCGCAAAAATATTGCTAATACTCACCGGACTGTCTGTTGGAGACAATACACTATAATTTCCAATACATTCGTTTATCACATCAGATATCGACGAGGGGA
>JAITWB010000055.1 GCA_031285525.1 Spirochaetaceae bacterium | reverse complement strand
AAAGCTGTTATCGGAGAAGCGATAGCGGCGCTGATTAAGGCTGGTATGGATAATATGAAGATTCTTTTCCCGGAGAAGGGGAAGGACAAATAGCAGTGAGCAAAGAGCAGGTAGAAATTTCAGGTTAAACCCTCTTTGATATACCCAACTTTAATACTGGATTCCAGCGGGATGCGGAAGCTCTTCGGGGGACTGGCAATGTGTGGGGCTCGATTTAAGAAATGCTATGGATTCCCTCGGTCATGGATAAACAGGAAACTCAGTTGGTACAACAGCAGTCTTTAATGTACTCATGACCATTGCCGCCGTCCACGGAATTTATCAATATGTTACCAGAAATGATAAAACAAATATATCGAAGGCAAAAATTGTAACAATGAGATGGACATAAAAAAGCCCAAACAGCCGGAAGCCGTCCCGGCGATGAAGCATAGGAACTCTACGCCCGACGGCAGCTACCTCCACCACTCTGATGGACAATGTAAGTATCGTCTAAAAAAGGGTTTTGTCAAGGTCGGGAGAACGGTTCTGTTAAGCACTTTTTTTATGGACAAAATTTATGATGGAAACTTCCTGTCCTGCCTGAGAAATAAACCTATCCACAAGTTCTTCCAGTTCAGCAACAACTGTTCCGCTATACCAGATATTGCCGCATTCCGTACAAACATGAGCCGGAACCTTACGAATTACAATAACAGCTTGGTCAACATCTTCTGTATAGGTAACTTGCTTTTCTTCCATTTCCGCTTTGCAAATTCCACACTTCATGGCTTATTCTCCTTTCGCTTTCTGCCTCCGTCTTCCCATTTGTCGAGAGACGGACGATATGCCGTTATGATATAAAGACGGTTTTCACCGACACTACAAACTATATGAATATTTTCCCCATTTATTAAACAACTGGGGAACGGATAATCTGTGGGGTATTGTTCAATAATTTCACCGTTCTTAATTGTATGTTTTATATCCGCAAATCGTATGTGCCGCTGTCGCATTCTGGACAACACATGTTCAGTGAGGACTATCGTCTCATCATTGAGATACTCTCTCAAATATTCAATTCGCAACATAAGAAAAGTATATCATGAAAAACGTCACAAAGCAATCAATAGGGAAAGTAGAAGATACCCTATCCCGGCATTAGAGACCCTTAGTATCCGACTATTTCCGTTTGGATGAAATCAGACATAATGTTACCAGAAATGATAAAACAGATATGTCGAAGGCAAAAATTGTGACAATGAGATGGACATAAAAAAAGCCCAAACAGCCGGAAGCCGTCCCGGCGATGAAGCATAGGAAACCTACGCCCAACGGCAGCTACCTCCGCCACTCTGATGGACAATTCAAGTATCGTCTAGAAAATGGGTTTTGTCAAGGTTCGCTAACGCTTCGTTGGTAATCATCGACCATGCAATAAAGTCAAAGAAGTAAGGAAGATAGGTGTCCTCTTCAATATCGAACTTTAGTTTTGCAGCAATGCGTTGAGTTTTTCTCCGTAAATGTCAAATTCATCCATGAATTCACTTCTTTTTGGTCAGGAATAAACAGTACTCCTCGTTACTATGGTATGGGAGGGAAAAAGGTGAGGGGTTTTTGGTTGAAAAATACATGGATAGGTGGTAATATAAAGTATGGAACAAGAAGGAGGATAATATATGTTTTTTCAACTTATCGTTGGTATTGCCTTGGCGGTTATTGGGGCGTGTTTGTTCCTGTTTGCCCGGTATGTAAGGAAGCATCCATAAATTTACCAGGACGTCTATTTCTGATAGCATATTGCAGGGAATGGTCGCCAAGATAGAATTTATCGTTGGTTTTCAACAGTTTCTTTCCCTTAATGTCATAGCGGTGTGCGGGGGTAATAATAAAGGCATCCTCCAGATAGGTAAGATAGTTTGCTATCGTTTCGGGGTCTGTCCCTCTGCCCTGGCTTTTGAAATAATTCACAATAGAGCGAATAGAAACAAGATTCCCCACGTTGTCATATAAAAAAGAGACCAGCTTATCCAACAGCTGAGGCTGGCGGATTTGATACCGAATCACCACATCCTTTAAAAGTGCGGTACTGTTGATATCTCTGACGATTTTTCGGGCATCGCTCTCAGTATACTCGCTAACCGATAGCAGAGGAAAACCGCCGATATTGATATACTGTTCCAGTTCTGAATCAATAGTCTCGGTTTTGATTCCGTTTAATCTTCTAAACTCCATAAATTCGGCAAAGGAAAGGGTATTCATTTTAATGGAAATCGTCCTGCCTCCAAGCAAGGTGGCCAACTCTTTGCTCCTTTCGCTGCAATCAATAGGGAAAGCGACAGGTCTTCTTCTTTTATCCCTTCTCCTTTCTCTTTTTTACCTTTCTCCTCATTTCTCCTTTACATCAACGTCTCAAAGGCTTCCCGCAGGAGGTTCAGGAACTGGGCTTTGAGGAGGGGGCGGCTTTCTTCGGCTGCGCCGTCTTCTGCGGTGAGGTATTCCGCCGCTTTTTCCATCATAAAGGTGACCCACCGCTGGGAGAGGGGGAGGGAGGAGCCGATGAGCATGTTTTCAAACTGTCTGTTGCGAAAGATTAAGGAGCCGGAAAAGGCTATGCGGAAGTTGGTGAGGATGTTCTTTTCGGTCTTTGCGAGGAAGACGAAGGAGGCTGTTTTTTCGTTGATAGAGTGGGGGGAGCCTACCCGGCGAAAGACGGCGACGTCCCATTCGTCGATGGGGACTCGGATTTTGCTGATGAAGGTGTTTTCTGCGGGTTTTGAGTACTGGGACAGGGGGATCATGTAGCCGTCCGCCGCGCCCCGTACTTCCAGTTTCGCATCCAGCGCAAGCAGGGGGGCGTGGGTGGTCATCCTGAGGGTGTGTCCGGTGACGTTTCCGCCGATGGTTGCCATGTTCCGGATCGCCGGGGCGGCTATCGTTTTTATAGCCTCAAAGAGTACTGAAGGGAGGTTCTTTTCTCCCAGGTCGAGGATTTCCGAGAGGGTTACCCCTGCGCCAAACTCGATGTACCGTTCGGTTTTGGTGATGGTTTTGAGCTCCTGTACCGCCCTGATGGAAACTGTGGCTTCCGGCAGTTGTATGTCCCCGGAACTCTGTTCCGCAGCGGTACTGTGTTCCGCATCGGTTTGTCCGGTGAGGGCTATGCGGGTGCAGCCTCCTACGACGGATACGGAGGGGATATTGCGGAGAATATAATAGAGGTCGTTGATATTTCTCGCTTGATAGACGGTGATTTTTCTAGTTTTCATCGAGCCGTTTCCTTTTTAATGCCCCTGCAAGGCGGATTCCGGCGATGAGCTGTTCCGTGTTAACGCATGTACAATCGTTTCCGGTAAGCTGTTCCCGGACTTCCTCTTTTGTGGGACGGAGGTTTTTGGAAAGGATCTCGTGGGCGGTAAAGATCTTTCCGGCGTTGCAGAAACCGCAGAGTTCTATTCCTGTCTGGCGAAAGCCGTTGGTGATGTCCGCATATTCCGGGGTTTGACTAAAGTACTCCAGAGTCACGATTTCGCAGTCCTTGATGATCGAAATCGGTATGAGACAGGACGAAACCGGAGAGCCGTCGAGGAGAACCATGCAGGAGCCGCAGCGGCCTGCGATACAGCCTTCTTTTGTTCCTGCAAGCCTGAACCGGTTCCGCAATATAGAAAGCAGCCGCTCTCCCGGTTCCGCTTCTGCGATGACACTTTCTGAATTCAGTATGAATGGGATCTTCATCCTTCGCCTCCCTTCTGTTCCTGCTGCAGCCGTTTGAATATTCCCTCGGCGGCTATGGGAAGCTGCGTGATCGGTTCGACTGAAGAGGAACCCTCGGAAAAGGCATCCTCTTTGAGTATTCCTTCTATCGCCTGGTTGACTGCGGCGGAAAATGCCCCCGGTATGAGGCTATAGGCGATCTCTCCGATCCCCTTTGCTTCATCGTCGGAGGGAATAAAGACTATCTTGGGTATTCCGCTGGTACGGATGAGGGTGTCGTCATGAACGGTTTTTGCGAGAACCCTGCTGATGCCCTTCATCAGGGTGTTCCGGGCGGATTTTTCCAGGAGGATTTCGCCCCCTTCTACGGCGAGATTGAGGTTGAGTATCTGCACCTGATAGGTTGCCGGGTCTATTTCCACCTCCACAACCGCGGCTCCCCAGGAGCGGGAGCTGTAGGGGAGTCCGGTAAAGTCCTTGCTGTTCCAGGCGCCCTTTCTGCCGGGCTTGAATATCTTTTTTACCGTTATGGGCAGGGGTTCCCGAAACCGCTGTTTCTGTATGGCTTCGCAGCATTTTCGCAACAGCCGGGTCATGATGACGATATTGCTGGAAAGGGTTTCCGGGGCGCTGCTGCCTGAGGCGGCTGCGGACTGCTGGTCAAAATGCACCTGTTCCGGGCTTATTTCGAGGATGTCTGCGGCGGTTTTTTTCCATATTTGCAGAATCGAGGCTGAATAGGAATTCATCTTTACCGTGAGGGAGCTGTCGGTTTCCATGACCACTTCGAGGGTATAGCTGCCTTTGGACTGGGAGCTGCCCAGAAATCCGTTGCCCTGCCATGCCGCCGCCATACCGATGCCCCGCAGCGGGCCATCCTTGAGGGAGCTGCGTCTCTTCGAAAGGTATTCGTAGGCTGTGTATTTCCGCTGGAAATCGCTCATGTCTATGACCGCATCGAGAACCAGGGGAATGGCGGAACTGCTTTTGCTGGGTACTCCGGTGATGGTCTTTCGTTCCGGGGTCAGGGTGTTTACGTGCTTGATCCAGTCCGGCGAGACTCCGGAAAGGGCGGCGATTTGCTGGATGTGGGACTCGACGGCGTAAAACGCCCATGCCTCTCCCCAGTCATAGCCGGCGCCCATTGGGGGCTTGCTCGACCGCAGGGCATATACTTCTATCTTGAACTGCTTTGGGGCATAGATTCCCGCCGCCGCAATGGCTGTCCGGTCAACGATCTCTTCGATAAGGGGGCTGTAGGCTCCTCCGTCGATGAGGATCCGCACATCCATGGAAAGGAGCTTTCCTGAGGCATCGAAATCGGTCTTGTGGGTGATCTCCGCCGGAGCTTCCCTGCTGATATACTGGTAATCTTCCTGCCGGGTACAGGCAAGGCGCACGGTTTTCTGCAATAGCACCGCCGCAACGGAGACTTGAGCCGCCGCCATGGACGGAAACCATATCCCCCCTGAGGTGGTCTCCCCCGGAATGGTCTGTTGGATGAATACCGCTTTTTCGTCGATACCTGCCGCGCCGGCAACGGCTTCACGGAGGTGATAGGGCCATTGTGTGGGGGTGTAGATCTCCAGGGTTTCCCCGTTAAAAGACGCCACCGCCCCTGGGGGTTCGCCGAAATTCTGGTAAGACGGAGGTGTCCTGTAGGTGGTAACGGCGGTGAGGGGTTCCGCCATTATCTGTTCCCCTGCTGTCTCCGTATCGGGTTCAGCATCGGGCTTCGCTTCTTCCGCCGGGGGAGGGGAGGTGACAATCCTTTGAGCCAAAACCTGTTCCGGCTCGAAATCCGGGGAAAATAGGAGGGGCGGCAGGACTTCCGCTTCTACGATTACTTGCAGGGCGAGCTGTTCCGCTTCACGTCTGTCGGGACCGACTATCATCCCCAGCGGTTCGCCTTCGTATTGTATCAGCTCTTCCGCAAAGAGGGGGACAGAGCTGTTAAAGGTTTCAATGCTGTTTTTCCCGGGAATATCCCTGGCTGAAAAAAAGGAAAATCCTTTGGGCAGCGCCGGCGGGGTGAGGGAGATTATTTTGCCCCTGACGATAGTACTGCGGACGATGACGGCGTGATACAGGTTGGGAAAGCTGATGTCCCGATAAAAGGAAAGGGAGGATCTGTTTCCCGGCTCCTGCTTCTTTGACGCCCTTGGGGATCCCTTCCGGGCAGCCGGCTTAGGGGCGGCCATAGTGCTCCTTTCCGGTCTGTATAACCGTATCGATGACTTTTTGAACCATCTCTTCCGTCATTCCCGGACAGAGGGGGAGGGAAATCGTAGACTGGAACTGCCTCTCTGCATGGGGAAAATCCTCATGGTTTAGGGAATACCGATTCTTCCAGTAGGAGAGCCGGAAGTGGGGAATAAAGTGCATAGACGTTCCGATCCCCCGCTCCTGCAGGAGGGCGGAAAACTCATTCCGTTGTATGTTCAGTTTCTCCGGCACGATCCGCAGGAGATAGAGATGCCAGGCGTTCCCTGGCCCGTCAGGGGGGATGCGGAGAAAGCCGTACTGCTTAAAAGCTTCGTTGTACATCCCGGCGATCTCGGTGCGCTGCCGAAACAGTTCTTCAGCCCGTTTGAGCTGCTCCCGTCCGATGGCGGCGAGAATATCAGGCATATTGCATTTATACCCCGCCTCAACCACATCATACTCCCAGGATGCCTTCTTTGAAGTATACCTGTCCCAAACCGGACGGTCGATGCCGTGCATCGACATGAGCCGCATTCTGGATGCAAGCTCTTCATTGTTCGTGGCGATCATTCCGCCTTCTCCGGTGGTGATCGTCTTGGTGGCGTAGAATGAAAAGACCCCTGCGTCTCCGATGGTTCCTGCATAATGGGAACCAAAGGTTCCTGAGGAACCTCCGATTCCTGAATCGATTTTTGAGGGAAAGGCGTGGGCCGCATCTTCGATGACATACACATCGTACTTGCGGGCAATCTCCTGTATTTCATCCATAGGACAGGGGAGTCCTGCGATGTGTACCGGAACGATGGCCCTGACAGCGCCGTTTTCTTTGAGCTTTTTCTCGATTTCAGCGGGGTTTATATTATAGGAATCCTTGGCGGTATCGGCGTATACCACTTCCGCATTGAGATGCCGGGCGGAACTGGCGGTGGAGGTGAATGTATAGGGAGTGGTGATGATACAACGGTCACGGACACCGCAGGCTTCCATGGCGAGGGTTAGTCCGCTGGAGGCGCTGTTCACTGCGATTGCGTAGTCTGTCCCCAAAAAGGCGGCAAATTCCTTCTCAAAGGAGGCGGTTACTTTTCCGGTGGTGAGCCACCCGGAACGCATAACCTCCAGTACCGCCCGCTCTTCTTCCTCACCGATGAGGGGACGGGAAAAGGGGATAAAATTACTTTCCTGATAGTCCATAAAACTCCTTCAG
>JAITWB010000032.1 GCA_031285525.1 Spirochaetaceae bacterium | reverse complement strand
CCACATCAAAAGAATGGAACGAATACGCATACATGCCAGCGAAAAGGGCGATAGCCGGGAGCTTTTCGGCGCCATGACGGGAGCGATAGTCACCGAGAGTACCAGGAATTATGCCCTCTCGAAAGGTCTTTTTCTTATCGAGCCCTCAGGGGAAGACGTAAAAATATCAAAACCCAAGGTTAAACCCAGGCGGTGGTAGGGAAAAAAGAGAGAAAAGAGGAAGGGGAAATGTGACCCATCCATCCCCTTGACAGAGCCCTCTTTTATCAGAAAACTATACCCTATGGCAAAGAGATTGTCCGAATTAATGACACCACAGGGTGCCGCAACTATATCTATTAAAACCCAGACAGCAGGCGCCGGGGCGGAACTCGACCCGGTGATTACCAATATAGTATACGACTCCCGGGCAGCGGTAGAGGGCTCCCTCTTTTTCGCGCTCCCGGGAATTCACACCGACGGCAACCGATTCATCACCCAGGCGGTCAAAAACGGCGCAAAAGCCGTTGTGTACCAGGGATCTGTAACGGAATATGTTCCCGGCGCAGTCTACCTACAGGTAGCAGATGCCCGGTTCTCCATGTCCCCGGTTTCAGACCGATTCTTCGATACCCCTTCCGAAAGTTTGGGACTCATCGGGGTAACAGGCACCGAAGGCAAAAGCTCCACCGTCTCCTTCATCTGGCAGCTCCTCCGACTGGCAGGGAAAAAGGCGGGGTTCATATCCACAGTGCAGTACTCCCTCGGCGGTGAGGAGATGAGCAACCCGGAACACCAGACTACCCCGGAAGCTCCGGTGATCCACGAAAAGCTCGCTGCCATGGTACAAAACGGGGCGGAATACGCCGTGGTGGAATCTTCCTCCCACGGACTCTCCCCCAGAACAAACAGGCTCGGAGATGTCCGCTTCGACTGCGCCGTCATGACCAATGTGACCCACGAACACCTGGAGTTCCACGGAACCCACGGACAATATAAGGAAGACAAGGCGAACCTCTTTAGAGCCCTGGACAAGTGGGAACAGCACGGACAGTTGACCCACGAAAAACAGGTATCAGGTTCCCCTTGCACAATCCCTGCCTTCGGAATCGTCAACATGTGCGACCCTGCGGCGGCGTACTTTGCGGCGGCAACGGACAAACCCGTATTCGGCTTTACCGACACAGCCCTATCACCGGAAAACATCCCCCAGGGGCTCGCCGGATACGTCACTGCAGAAGAGATCCTCGACGATAGCAAGGGAGTCTCATTCAGCCTGACCGAATATGTACTGGACGAAGACGGCACCGTAACCAAAGGCATTCCGCTGCAAGTACGGCTGAACCTTCCGGGAACATTCAACGTAAAGAACGCCATGGCGGCTCTCATCGCCGTATCCCGGATACTGGACATTCCGCCTATAGAACTTACCCCCCTCCTCAGCGATCTCAAACCCGTGCGGGGACGGATGACAGCCATCAATAAGGGACAGCCCTTCGAGGTCATCGTAGACTACGCCCACACACCTTCCTCTTTCGAAACAGTCTTCCCCCCCTTACGGGAACGGTTGCAGTGCCGGAAGCAAGTTCCGGGCCGAAAGCCTGCTCCGGGGCGAATCATCAGTCTCTTCGGCTCCGGCGGTGAACGGGACATACAAAAACGCCCGGAACAGGGGCGTATCGCTGCGGAGTATTCCGACATCGTTATTCTCGCAGACGAGGATCCCCGGGGAGAAGACCCCATGGAGCTTCTGGAGATGATCGCAGAAGGATGCACGGGAAAACAACGGGACGAATCCCTCTTCCTCATCCCGGACAGACCCCAGGCAATACGCAAGGCCTTCGCCCTCGCCAAAGAGGGGGACATCGTGCTGCTGTTGGGCAAGGGTCACGAAAACTCCATCATATATCAGGATGTCACTATCTCCTACGACGAGATAACCGAGGCTGAAACGGCATTGGCGGAGATGGGGTGGGGACAATAAATTCAACTATGCAATATGGTATAGATATGGTAATTTTGGGGTTTGTAACAAGGAAAGCGCAAACCCCAAAAATATCTTATTTCACATTTGCTCGCTAATATATAAAATGATCTGTCTCGCTGTATCCTTAGCTGCATCCAATTGCGTTGCAAACGAAGTGCTTGTATCCATTACCAACAATACATAAGCATTTTTTTTACGGTTTGATGATGACGCATACTCAGAATTCACACGTAGCTTTCCTCCATCATAAAACAATTGACTCACTAATTCTCTGTCTACCGAATAGGGAGCACCATCATAATTTAATCCTGAAATTGTAAACGGAACAGTATTTGAATTTTCATCATAAGACTCTTCAGCCATTTCTATAACACCATCAGATGGAATTTGAAAACTCAAACCTTCACTTGCTACAATATTCTCCAAGATATAAACATCTTTACCCCGTCCAAGAAAAACATCTGTTTCTGTTCTTTTAAAATCTGCCTCAAAAAACACCTCATCTGCCCCTGCACTTTCTGATAATCGCATACGTATCCTCATTCCTACATACCCTTTAGGAATAATAAAAGAAAATGACGTTGTTATAAATCCTTTTTTAAAATCTTCTAAAATTGTATTAAAATCGGTTCCCATTATT
>JAITWB010000029.1 GCA_031285525.1 Spirochaetaceae bacterium | reverse complement strand
AGATTATCCGGCTTAAGAAACTGACTATCGAGTATTTTGCTGACCACACAAAGAAGACTCCCGAAGAAGTTGCCGCTGATATGGAAAGGGATTTTTTCATGTCCGCCAACGAAGCTCTTGAGTACGGCATTGTTGATCAGGTTATGCCCTCAAAAGCAAGGAGGAACAATGGCTAAACGCAGTGATCAGGGGAGATGTTCCTTCTGTAATAAACCGGAAGATAAACATAGACGGCTTATTTCCAGCAATACCCCGGGTATCTTTATTTGCAGCTCCTGTATTGCTATCTGTCAGGATATGCTTGACGGCGCTCCGCAGGAGATGCAGCTGGGAACCATAGAAGAGGTTCCCTCTCCAAAGGAGATAAAGGGCTATCTGGATCAGTATATCGTGGGTCAGGATTATGCGAAGAAGGCGCTTGCTGTGGCGGTGTATAACCACTATAAGCGGGTTGTTTCTCCGGCATCTGAGGATTCTGAAGATATTCAGATCGAAAAGTCCAACGTATTGCTCATCGGTCCTACCGGATCGGGAAAAACCTTGCTCGCAAAAACGCTGGCTCAGCGGCTCAACGTTCCCTTTGCCATCGCCGATGCGACAACCCTGACCGAAGCGGGTTATGTGGGTGAGGACGTGGAAAATATTCTGCTTAAACTCATTCAGTCTGCTGACGGCAGTGTTGCCGCCGCAGAGAGAGGGATCATCTATATCGATGAGATCGATAAGATATCTCGGAAAGGCGAAAACGTGTCCATAACCCGGGACGTTTCCGGTGAAGGGGTGCAGCAGGCGCTTCTCAAGATAATCGAAGGAACCATTGCGAGTGTACCTCCCCAGGGCGGAAGAAAACATCCGAACCAGGAGATGCTGCGGTTGGATACGACGAATATCCTGTTTATCTGCGGCGGAGCCTTTGTGGGACTGGATAAGATAATCGCCTCCCGGGTTTCCAAGCATCCGATGGGATTCGGCGCTGACATACGGGGGGACTCGGATACGAAAACCGATGAGCTCTTTAAGCAGATGATCCCTGATGATTTGATTAAATTTGGTCTGATCCCGGAATTTACCGGAAGACTTCCTATATCTGTTTCGTTGAATGGGCTTACCAAGGATGATCTCAAGCGGATTCTGACGGATCCGAAGAATGCGATTATCAAGCAGTATAAGGCGTCTTTTGAAATCGACAAGGTGAAACTGAACTTTGAAGATGATGCTATCGATGCTATAGCCGAGATGGCAGTTAAACAGAATACCGGCGCCCGGGGACTCCGTTCAATAGTGGAGAAACTGTTGCTCGATATTATGTTTGAGATTCCGTCCATCGAAGGGGAAAAGGAAGTGACCATTACCAAGGATATTGTGGAGCATTTCCGCAAGCCTGAGATCAAGGTAAACGGTCAGATAAGCGCTTAAGTACCATGTGCTGCACTGAGTATTCAGTGCGGTTGTCATTTATTGTGTTTCTGTATAAGCCGCCGACAGTACCTGTGCCGTATTGTCGGCTGTTTTTTGCCAGGAAAATCGTTTTGTCCAGCGCAGTCCATCCTGTATCAGTTTGTCCCGTACTGTTGTGTCGGTAAGGATCGTTTCCATTGCCGAAGCTATTTCTTCGGGTTCATCAGCGTTAAAGTAGAGTACATTGTTTCCCGCTATCTCAGGGAGGGCTCCTGCACGGGCGCAGGCGACGGGGATGCCTGTTGCCATGGCTTCTATGACCGGGAGTCCGACCCCTTCGGTGACTGAGGGGAAGATGCAGGCATCGGCGCAGGAGTAGAGTTCCGGCAGGTTCTGATGGGGGAAATAGCCGGTGAGGAAGATGTCCGAAGAGACCGGGGAGGACATGGCTTCCTTGCGGACGATGTCTGCGTTTGTGCCGTCCCCTCCGGCGAGTACCAGCCGGTGGGGGAGTCCCGTTTTTTGCTTGAATAGGGTAAAGGCTCGGATCAGTTCTATATGCTTTTTGCCGGGATGGTGTATTCTGGATGCGTAGATGATATAGGGGCGTTTGATGGAGAAGGGCTTTATCAGAACGATATCTGTTTCCTGTCTGTCCCGGGGATAAAAGAGGCTGTGGTCTATGCCGTTATGGATGACAGCGATTTTTTTGGGATCTACCCCGAGTTTGATCAGGTCTTTGCAGATAAAGGTGCTGGCGGCGATAACCTTTGTAACCCGTCCGAGCCGCCGGATAATGGAAGGTTCCAGTAATGAAGCGGTATCGGCGTCATAGGTTTTGGAGGGGATATCGTTTATGACTGCCACTCCCGGTATTTTGAATGAACTGGGCAGCATTCGTCCCCCTGCGGGATAGAGGATGACGTCGTATTTCTGCTTTGCGGCGAAACTGTTGATGCTGGTGAGGTGCCAGAGCCGTTCTGCGAGGTTGGTGTCGGCGATGGATATTCCGGCGAAGGCGATTTTGCCTGTTCCGGGGTCATAGGTGTAGCGGTCGATTTCGGAGCCGAAGAGCTCGTAGGTGTTGCCGTCATCGGGGAGGTTTTTTACCAGCGACATGAGATAGGAGCCTATGCCGGATCTTCCGTGATCGCAATTAAACGTATCTATTCCGATTTTCAAAGAAACCTCCGCCATTCCTCCCGGAATATATTCTATTATAGCATTAACTGACGGTTTGTGCTATGGTATATATAATGAATGCATTTACCGCCCTTGGGATATCATCCCAGCTCGCCGACGCCCTTGAAGTCCAGCATATTTCGGATCCTACGGTTGTTCAGAAACAGGTTATTCCTGCCGTTCTTGCAGGAGATTCTGTTGTTTTTCAGTCTGAAACAGGGACAGGTAAGACTTTTGCCTATCTGTTGCCGCTTTTGACGAGGATTCTTACCGAAGGGGAGGGGCGGCTTTTGGTGCTTGCGCCGACCCATGAGCTGGCCTCCCAGATTAAGCGTGAGACCGAACGGGTTTGCGATGACGGGAAGACCGGGCTCAAGTCTGCGCTGTTTATCGGGGGGGCTCCCCTGGGCCGTCAGATCGAGAAACTCAAGGAGAAACCGGCAGTCCTTTGCGGCGGTCCTTCCCGGATTATGGAGCTGATGTCCCTGAAAAAGCTCAAGCCTGCGCAGATTACTGCGGTGGTTCTCGATGAAGCGGACAGGTTGTTTGCCCCTGAGCTTCGGGACACGACGGCGGCTGTTCTCAAGGCATTGAATCCGGGGACACAGCTTGTTGCCTGTTCCGCCACGATCCGGCCTCAGCTGGTAAAGCTGCTGCGTCAGAGCGGCGCCGGGTATCAGGGTTTGAACACGATTCTGCTTCCTCCCGAGGATGTGCTGAGGCTGCGTATTTCCCACTGGGCTCTCTATGCGGAGCGGCGGGATAAGACCGATACGCTGCGCCGTTTTATCGCCGCCGAAAACCCTGAGCGGACGCTGGTGTTTACGTCCCGGGTGGATGCGGTTATGGATATTACGGAAAAACTGCGGTTTAAGAAGATTTCCTGCTGCGGTCTTCATGCGAAGACAGATAAGGTGAGCAGGAAGAAGGCGATAGATGATTTTAGGTCTGGCCGCTGTTCTGTTCTTATTACCAGCGATCTTGCTGCACGGGGACTCGATATTCAGGGTATTACCCATGTGGTGCAGTTGGATTTGCCCGAGGACAGTGATTTTTTTGTCCACCGGGCAGGGCGTACCGGGAGAGCCGGAAAAACGGGTATCAATACGGTTATCGGGGATGAGACGGAGCTGCGCCGTCTTGCGGGGTTTGAGAAGAAGCTGGGTATTCTGGTGTATCCCAAGGAGCTCTACGGGGGCAAGGTGTTGAGTCCCGTTGAGGAGAGTGAGGATGGGGAAGAGCAGGACGGATCTGAGTAATGAGTCTGTTCCGGATTGTACAGGAATGGAAAAAAATTGTGCTTGTGTTATGCTCAAAACTATGGTATCTTAACCGTAATTTGATAGATTAGTAGGGAGGATTCTTTTATGGCTTACAAAATAACTGATGCCTGTACAAACTGCGGCGCCTGTGAACCGGAATGTCCGGTGAGCGCAATCAGTGAAGCTGGTGACAAGCGTGTTATCGATGCTGATACCTGCATAAGCTGCGGCGCTTGCGCCGATACCTGTCCGTCTGAAGCAATTTTTGAGGACTAAATGAGATCAGCCCTGTAGGGACGAAAGGTCTTTACAGGGTTGTTCCTTGTGATACGGGTATCACTGTTGGATGCAGAAAAAAAAGCGGGTAGAGATGTTTCGTAATATAATGAAAGGCTACGGCAAGGCTGCTGTCAGTATCGGTAAATTCCTGCTGCTTTTTGGCCTCTGCGGGGTGATCGGCTTTCTTATCGTGTATCCCCTGTGGAAATTTGCCGTGACCTGGCCTGGTGCGTATACCTGGACGGTTTTAACCCTTATTGCGGGAATACTCATCGTTTTTGCTGTCCTTAAAATGCACCGCTATCTGAATCCTACGGGAGAGGATCTGCGGGAAAAAAAGCAGCGGATGAGAGGCTTCCTCTTGGGTGTTGCGAAGGCTTTCGTTTGTATCGGCGGCTTTGTATTGTTTGTCGCTGCTGTTCTTGCTGCAGGGCGGCTTGCCGGTTTGGGTGTTTTTATTCTGGTAGTGGTCGTATATGGAATACTTGCCTTTGGAAACAAGCGGGAGACTGCGGAATCGAACTAACAGAACCGGTGTTGCGTTTCTGTATCTGTTGTTCTGTTTGTTTATTCATATACATCTTTCCGCTCAAGGCTATCGGCCGTATCCCGAGATACAGGAACTCCAGACAAGGCGTGATTTCCTGTTTCAGCAGTTTTCACAGGACGTAGAGCAGTCCTATAAGGCTCTTGCCAAGGGGATACCCCCGGTTCCGTATTTGTATGTGTATAAGGCAAAAGAGGGTGACACCCTCATGGATATCGCTGCGCGGTGTGTTCTTTCCTATGAGACCATAGCGACGCTGAACAGGATTTCTGACAGCCGCACCGATGTGAGCGGTCGGAATCTGCTTTTGCCCACTGTGCCAGGGCTTTTTATTCCAGAGAAGCCGTCCAATGATCTTGAAGCTCTGTTATTTATGAACCGCCAGAGTAATCCTTCTTTGCCTGCGGCTCGGATTACCGTGCGTTATTCTGAAGATGTGTCGGCGGTGTTCGATTTTTATCCGGATGTGAAGCTGACTCCGACGGAACGGACCTTTTTTCTGACCGGCGGGTTCCGGTTTCCCCTGCCTAAGGCTATTTTGACTTCCAGTTATGGAATGAGGCGGAATCCGGTGACTGGGAGGATGCGGTTTCATGAAGGGATAGACCTTGCCGCTCCTGCGGGTACGGCTGTTACGGCTTCCCGTTCCGGAAGGGTAAAGGATACGGGTTACGATGGGGTGTACGGTAATTTCGTTATTCTGTCCCACGATAATCAGACAGAAAGTGTGTATGGGCATATGAGAAAAGTGCTGGTTACTATGGAAGAGTCTGTGGCGGCAGGTTATACTATAGGAGAGGTCGGGTCTACAGGGCAATCCACCGGACCGCATCTGCATTTTGAGATCCGTATAGGGGGCGCTGCCCATGATCCTGCGGATATATTGCAGATTAATCAAAAAGGGAACTGACTATGACGGTAAGAAAAACGGCCTTGGGTGTATACATACTTATTGCATGTCTGTCTTCGGTCTTTCCCGAGAATTTTAGGGTAAGCAGGCTGCATAGTGTGTCTGTTTTTGCTGAAAATCCTTCCCAGATAGTGAACATGGGGTATAATGATGCCCTTGAGATTGTGATCCCCGATACGCCGCTGTTTTTGCAGGGCGTTGAACTGAGTATAAAGATTCCCCAGGATATTCTTGCGTTTCGCAACAGTGTGGGGTACGCCGTGTACGAACAGGTGTCTCCGGCTCCTTCTGAGGATGTTATCGATTATTCCGCTCAGCGGCTTCAGCTGGAACCGCTTCCTTCAAAGTTGAGTTTTGTCCTTCAGATACCCTTTATAACGGAACATAAGCTTAAATCGAGTCCCTATGCGGCAGTGTTTCCCGGAGTATTCCTTCAGGAGCGGGCTCCCTATCTGTTCCGGCTGATGCCGGTTATGAAGGGGTTACCTGAGAATATTGCGGAGCTCATTTTTGCGGTGGAGGTAAAGCCGCTTCTCACCAATGAGGGGTTGCTACTGCTGTCGGTGGCGTATCCCGACGAGCGCCGGGAAGCGGTGACGATTAGGATCGATGAGATTCCGGTGGAGGATATTTCGAAACCGCTGATGTTGTCTGCGGGGATGCATCATCTTTCGATTGTGTCGGAGTATTACCGGAATGAGGTTCGGGTGTTCAATGTGGATCAGGCAAAGCGGACTCAGCTTGAGGTGGCGCTTCAGGATATTGCTCCTACCATTGTCGTTGTGGGACCTGATAATGCCGCGGCCGTTTTGAACGATGAGATTCCGGTGGTGTTCCGTGAGCCGATTACGGTGACTCCCGGGGAGAATAGTATCCGGTTTACTGTGGGTGATTATGAGGTTAAACGGACTATCGATGTGCAGCAGGGGAAGAGTTATACCGTTTCGCTCACAATCGATGTACAAATTACAGAAACTCCGTAAATAAATTCAAGTTTTTTTGGGGGTGAGCCGATATATTAAATGTCGGGTGAATAGTTCCCCTCCCACCCACTATTCACTCGACTGCCTGAGGTACCTATCCTATGGCATGGCCGGTTTTGATACCGGCCTTTTTTATTTTAAAGGAAGAATTAATGTGATTCCATACTAAACTGTATGGGTACATACGGTAAAAACACCCTATCCATATAGATATATCAGGATGTCAAACCCTCTATCGTACCCTGCCATGAAGTATCCATAAGACGGATAGGAATTCAAATCCGGTGAAATATCGGAACAGAGTGTACTTTTCTGTCCCTTTTGTGGTATACTACACCTACATACTACCACAGGAGTTTTCCCGCGATGAACTTTGGCGCCCCCGACAGCCCATCCTGTCTCTTCGACAGCCACATGCACCTGCTCCCCCTCAGCTTTGTCTCCCTTTCGGCGTATCTCGCCTTTCTGGACAAACACCGGGCAGGGGAATCACTGGCTGCTCTCGCTTCCCCGGACTACATATTCCGGGACATCGTACAGAACAGGCGGGTCATCACCAATATCCTGAGCGTCATGGAAAACACTCCTCTCAATATCCTGAAACTGCTGGAAGACGACCTCCTCGGCGTATTCGAGACAGACAAGTCCCGCCCTCCCGTAATAGACCCCCGGGGACTCACCCTGGGTGGGAAGCGTTTCGAGATGCTGGTACTCACCCCGCTGATAATGGATTTTGAACTTCCAGACCTGCTCCCCGAAGCCTACTATTCCCGGCAGCCGATCCATTCCGTCGAGGAACAGGCTCACGAGACACTCGAAGCCATCCGGCAGTTCCGTCTGGACAGACCCGACAGCAGGCTCCTCGTCCGTCCCTACATGGGGATAAATCCCCAATACTGGAGCGGCGAGCGGATCGAAGCCATGCTCAACGCCTACTTTAGTCACTGGTCGCCATTAGGCAGCGAAGCAGTCAAAACCTGGAACAAGCTCCAAAAATACCGCACCCTTCCGGGCAGACCCTACAACAATGCCTTCGCAGGGATAAAACTCTATCCCCCTCTGGGCTTCGATCCCTGGCCGGAAAACAGCAGCGAGCGGGCAAAACTGGAAATGCTCTACGATTACTGTGAAAGAAAGGGCATCCCCCTTATAACCCACTGCGATGATCAGGGCTTCCGGGCGCTCCCCCTGGAGACCTCCCTCGTGTATACCGCTCCCGACCGCTGGGACGAAGTGCTCAAACGCCATCCCAACCTCTATCTCAACATCGCCCACTTCGGCAGACAATACTACCGGGGAATACGGCTCCGCTCCACAGGAAAATGGCAGCAGAAAATCCTCCAGCTCATCACCGACTATCCCAACGTCTACACCGACATGTCCTTCACCGGAGCGGAAAGCG
>JAITWB010000260.1 GCA_031285525.1 Spirochaetaceae bacterium | reverse complement strand
TTACGGACTGAGTGGTCTCGTTCAGTTCTCCCACCGAGGCAAGAATTAACTGGCTTCCCTGTCCCTGCTCCTCCATGGCATTGCGGATATTCTCTTCCTGCTCGGAGACGGTTCGCACTCCGGTATCGATAGCTTCAAACCGGGTAAGTACCGTATCTGTGGAAAGGGTAATCTTATCGATGGAAGTCTTTATCTTCTTGAGCACATTACTGATAGTCTTGGACTGCTCTCCTGAACTTTCCGCCAGTTTGCGGATCTCGTCGGCAACAACTGCAAAACCCTTCCCCGCTTCTCCGGCATGGGCCGCTTCAATGGCGGCGTTCATCGACAAGAGATTTGTCTGGCTTGCGATACTTTCCATAACCGCATTTATTTCCAGCAGCCCTTCGGATTCCTTGGCGATCTCCTGAATATCCACAGCCACTTCCTGCAGACCGTTCCGTCACACCTCGGAAGCGGCGGAGAGATTCTGTACGTTTTCCGCATTGTTCACCAGCGTATGGGTAACGGACTGAATATTGGCAAGCATCTCTTCGATAGCCGATGAAGATTGTGTTACATTATCGATCTGCTTTTCAACATGATCGTTAAGGCTGCCGATATGATCTGTTATCTTTTCCATGGTTGCATTGGTTTGGGTAATGCTGGCGCTCTGATTGTTGACCCGGGTTTTAATACTCTGAATATTGGCGGTGATCTGATTAACCGCTGCAGCTGTTTCAGTCATGTTACTGGACAGATCGATTCCGATTTCGGAGAGGGAACCCGCTTTTTGCTTGATCATACGGGTGAGGTTTTTGATATTCTCCATGGTTTGGTTGAAGTAGCGGGCAAGATCTCCCAGCTCGTCTTTAGATGTGATATCCGCTTTCTGGGTTAGGTCTCCTTCGCCGACATGGAAGAAGGTCTTCCGCATCCGTTCCAGGGGACGGGAGATGGAGCGGGCGATGAGAATGCTGCATACGATGCCTACCGCTACTGCAAGGACTATGATGAGTATGAGTATCGCAGTGAGTTTGTACACCTCCGTAAAAAGGCGCGCCTTATCGACGGTGAGAATGAGGGTCATGTCATAGCCCGGAACAGAGGTGAAACCGCTGATCATGTTCCGCCCCTTGTAGGAGTATTCAATGGAACCCTGTTCTTGCTCGATCATTACCGAAACGGCATTTGCGAGAGACTGCATAGACGCATCGGTTTTTGCCATCTCTATGGGGTTTTCGCTGGTGTCTACAATTTCCGGATTCAGGGCATGGGCGATAGTCGTTCCTGTTCCGTCTATCATATAGGCGTAGCCCCCGGCGCGTACCTTGATGGCGGCGCAGATGTCACTGAACGAGAGGGCATTGGTTCGCGCCAAAAGACCTCCGATAACACGCCCATTCTGTTTGATAGGGACGGTATAGTTGAGGAAGGGAAAGGAGATGGGTACCGGAGTGTTTGACGTTGTGGTAATTCCCGATAAAGCCAGATTTCCAGCGAGTGTGGCTTGGACGTAGTCCCGGGCGGCGAGATTGGGCACATTGCCGCCTTTCACGTGCCAGGCATTGGCTTCAAGGTCGATGACCGCAATATCATCGATGCCTGTTTCTGTATTAATTAAAGCGCTCAGGATAGGCCCCTGAAGACTGCGATCCATGGACAGTATCACCGGAGCCGAGGCTATGGTTTGCAGAATCTGATGGTTCTTCTTTATCTCCGAAGCTATAAAAGCTGCTCCGATTTCCGATTCGTTAAGCATCCATTCGGTCGAGTCCTGTTCCACGGTTTGGGTAATGGAAGTAATAGAGAAGAATCCCAACACCAAGGACACACCCACCACAAGGGTACTGATGACGAGAAAAAGCCGTTTGTTAATACTCATAGATGCATACAACCTTAAGAAAAGATAGTAAACTCTCCAACCACAGTACTTGATTACATCAAAAAAGGAATATGAATAAAGCGTATTATAGAATCAGTTATTTTTATAATCGATAGGGAATTATAACACATTTTTACTAAAAAATACAGTTCAGGGCGAGAAAAAAACATTTTAGGATACGCGAAAAACATTTTAGGACACGTGAAAAACATTTTAGGGCGAGAAAAAAACATTTTAGGACACGCGAAAAACATTTTAGGGCGAGAAAAAAATAGTTTAGGACAAGAAAAAAACGGTTTTGCGTAAAATAGAAAAATAAATTACCTATGAAAAATATGTCTATGTGGACAATTTGCGGTGTACAAGTGATACAGCAATATTGCATTATACCCGCAACGGAGTGTTTTATGGCAAATTTTTTTCCTGATAGGGAAGCGGAATTTCTGGTCTGGTTGGAGAATTTCAGTGCAGTACTGACAGCGAATGCTGCCGTATGGGATATCCCCGCGAAGGCGGCAGATGATCTGGCGAACCAAGTCAATGCCTATGCGGCGGTCTACAAAAAGGCCAAAGGCGAGGATGGTACAAAAGCGCTTATTGTCGAAAAGAATGAAAAGCAGAAAGGCGTAATTGAGAAGGTGCGAAGGATTAAAAACAGGTACATCGACCCCCACGATGGGGTCACCAATTCCGATCGGGAGCGGCTGGGTCTGCCTCTGAGGGGTCGTGTTTCCTCCGCCAAAACCAAGCCGAAAAGCCGTCCTGTACTGGAAGTGACTCCTACGAATCACCTTCAGCACACGGTGACGGTTCTGAACCAGATATCCGGGACAAAAAAGAAACCGGAAGACGCATACGGAATATGCACTGTGTGGGATATTCGGGACTCCGCCCCTGAATCGGCGGATGAATTACGGCATCCAACATTCAAACGAAAAGCAACGGAAGTGATCAACTTTGAAGCATGTGACAGAGGAAAACGGGTTTTCTATGCGGCGTGTTATCAAAATGCCAAAGGGGAGAAAGGTCCCTGGAGCGTTATCGTTGAAATGGGCATCCCCTAATCTTCCCCTGCCGCCGTATTCGCGCTCTCTCTTTTACCACCGCCTGGGTTCAACCTTGGGCTTTGATATTTTTACGTCCTCCCCTGAGGGCTCAATGAGAAAAAGACCTTTCGACAGGGCATAATTCCTGGTACTCTCGGTGACTATCGCTCCCGCCATGGCGCCGAAAAGCTCCCGGCTATCGCCCTTTTCGCTGGCATGTATGCGTATTCGTTCCATTCTTTTGATGTGGTTATCCACGTCTTTTTCGCGCAGTGTTGTTTTCACTTCTACAGCCATTGCCTGTGTGTCATTTTCGAGAAAGCCGTCTATCTCGGCGTAGATAGAACCATCGCTGCGCTTCAATTTCTCGGGATTAATTTCCTTAAAGATGAACCCAAATTCTCTAAACTTGCGGGGCAAATCAGGGGTCATCGTGTGTTCGATTAAGGTTCCCAGTGTGTTACCGAATTCGCCCATCATTTTCTCGCTATTCTTCATGAATTCCTCAAAAGTTATTTGCATATTTTTCATAGATTCCTCGGTTTCCCGGCGAGCCTGATGAGCCTCTTCGAGAGATTTCTCGGTTTTCCGGTGAGCCTGATGAACCTCTTCGAGAGACTTCTCGGTCTGCCTGTGAGCCAGGTGAATATCTGCCATGCTTTTCTCAAGCCGGACAAATCCTTCCTCGATCTCTTCCCAGCGTCCCCTTCTTGCCGGCTTTCTGCCGATATCGTTTGCGCTCTCTTTTACTTTCCTTTTAAACACCAG
>JAITWB010000256.1 GCA_031285525.1 Spirochaetaceae bacterium | reverse complement strand
CGCCTGCCTTGCCGCCGGGGTTGAGCCTGATTTTGTTATCCTGGTGGACCCCCAATACTGGAATATGCGCCATCTCGATGGGCTTTCTGCGTCGAAGAGTATTCTCATTACCGAGGCTGCGGCGTGGCCTTCGGTGTTTCGGTTTAAGTGCCGAAGGATACTGCTCTGCTCTTCCCAGTATGCGCCGGGGAAGTTTATCGAAAACCGTATCGGGAAAAAGGGAGAACTTTCCGCCGGAGGATCGGTGGCGACCGCCGCCTGGGATTTTGCGAGGTTCATCGGTTGTACTACGATTATTACCGCCGGACTCGACCTCGGCTTTCCTGCCGGAAAGACTCATTCCAAAGGCAGTACCTTTGAGGAACGAGCTCATATGTTTTCCCACCGTCTCCACCCTGCAGAGACCGATAGTTTTCAGGCCCTCTATTCCGCCGCACCCTTTTACGCCCCCGATTACGAGGGAAACCAACTGCTCACGGATCGGCGTATGTCCCTTTACGGCTGGTGGTTCGAGAGCCGCCGGGCAGCCTTTCCCGGCATTACCGCAGGGACGGTTTCCCCCAGAGGATTGCGTATTCCCGGGATGCAGGTCTTCTCCATGGAAGAGATTGAGGCATTTCCGGTGATGCGGGCTCAGATAGATGCCGTACTTGCGGAGTTTGCCAGTGAGGGAACCGGTGATGCGGGCGCTGGAATGAGTGCAGAAGCAGTGGATGATGCCGTTTTTGATAGGGCTGTGGAGGAGTTGGAGACATTGCTGGCATCGCTCAAGGAGCAAGAGGGCGGGATAAGGGAATGGTATGAAAAAGAGAAATGAGCAGGGAGAAAAGGATGTCCTCTTTTAGTACTCTGATTTACACATCATGCATTCTCTGCTAAACTATGGAAAAGTCTGCACTTAGGGAGTAACTGATGAAGAAAAGAGCGCTTATCAGCGTGTTTGTGAAAGACGGAATTCTGGATCTTGCGGGTTTTCTGTTCAATAACGGATGGGAGATTCTTTCCACCGGGGGAACAGCGAAATATTTGACCGAAAACGGCATCTCTGTTACCGATGTGAGCGCCGTAACCGGGTTCCCTGAGTGCCTCGACGGACGGGTGAAGACACTCCATCCCGCCATTCACGCAGGATTGCTCGCACGGCGGAGCGACAGCAGTCATGTGGAAACACTGCAAAAGCTGAACATCGCACCCATCGATCTGGTCTGTGTGAACCTCTATCCCTTTTTTGAAAAAGTGCAGGCAAACCTCGCCTTTGAGGATACTGTCGAGTTTATCGATATCGGCGGGCCTACTATGCTCCGCTCGGCTGCGAAGAATTTTCAGGATGTGATCGTACTCACCGACCCACAGGATTATTCCGCTGTTACCGAGGGTTTGAGCGCCGGAGGGGTTTCGGTTGACTTCCGGCGAAAGCTGGCGGGGAAGGTTTTTAATCTGACCAGCGCTTACGACGCGGCGGTTTCCCGATTTATGCTGAACGAGGACTTTCCTGAATACTTTACGGTTCCCCTCAAGAAGGGACAGAGCTTGCGGTACGGTGAAAACGGACACCAGCAGGCGGCGCTCTACCTCACTGCCGATAAGACAGGCGCTATGGGCGGCATGAAGCAGCTCCAAGGAAAGGAGCTTTCGTATAACAATATCCGTGATCTCGATGTGGAGTGGAAGGCGGTTTCCGCCTATGCCAAACTGGGCGCCTATGAAGGCGGGGAAGCGGCTTTTACCGTTGCCCTCAAGCACAATACTCCCTGCGGAGCTTCTGTGGGGGAGACAGTACTCGATTCCTATACCAAGACATACAAATGCGATCCGGTTTCCATATTCGGCGGTATCATCGGCTGCAACAAGATCGTAGACGGAGAAGCTGCCCGGGAGATGGTAAAAACCTTCCTGGAGGTTATCGTTGCGCCGGGATTTACCGATGAAGCTCTCGAAGTCTTTGGGGCGAAGAAAAACCTCAGATTGATGGAGGCTTCTGTTCCTGCGGAAGAACGTTTTGAGTTCATAAGCATCGACGGCGGCGTGCTGGTTCAGAACCGAGACGCTATCGAAGAAGCGGGGCTCAAGGAAAACGGCTGGCACGTAGTGACGAAGAAACAGCCCACACCGGAACAGGTTGCTGAGATGGCTTTCGGCATGACCATTGCGATGTTCGCCAAGTCCAACGCCATTGTGGTGGTAAAGGACAGAACTGCTGTGGGTATCGGCTGCGGACAGACTAACCGGATATGGGCCGCCGAGCAGGCTCTCGAACGAGCGGCTGAACAAGTTCAGCAGGCGGTAACCGCTCCTGAACGGGCTGCGGTACTGGTGAGCGATGCCTTCTTTCCCTTTGCAGATTGCGTTGAAAAGGCTGCGGAATACGGCATCGAAGCAATTATTCAGCCCGGGGGCTCCATGCGGGATCAGGAGTCCATCGACGCTTGCGACAGGCTTGGCATAGCGATGATCTTTACCGGAACCAGACACTTTAAGCATTAACGGAGGGGAGCTGTGCTGTTTTA
>JAITWB010000208.1 GCA_031285525.1 Spirochaetaceae bacterium | reverse complement strand
AAAAAGAGTATCTATCTATTGGATGATATGATGTTCCGATTCTGGTATCGTTTTGTGTTCCCCAACATGAGCGGTATTGTTTCGGGGCTGGGGGAGTCTATCTATGATTTTGAAATAGCTCCAAAGATTTCCGCCTATATGGGCTTCATTTTTGAAGAGATGTGCAAGCAATACGTTATCGAAGAAGCCAAGCGAAATGCGCTTCCCTTCCTTATGGGACCAATCGGACGGTGGTGGGGCGGCAACCCCAAAGAAAAGCGGCAGGAAGAGATCGACATACTGACCTTTCGCGGGGACAGCGCTTTATTCTGTGAATGTAAATGGACGAATGATCCAGTGGATACAGACGTTTTTCAGACCCTGAAAGAACGGAGCGAACTTTTTTCGTATGACCGCAAATGGCTTTGGCTTTTCTCAAAATCAGGCTTTACCGCCCGGCTGATCGAAAAAGCGCAAGAGATGGACAATGTAAGGCTTATACCATATTCGGATATGCTCTGATAATAAGAGTCAAACCGAAGATTTACAGCCTTCTGTTTGACTCCTGTTATCTCTGAATACACCTACTTCGAGCAGCTTTTAACCATTTCCCCTATACGGACCAGCGCTTCCTTGAGCTTGCCGATCTCGGTGGCATAGCAGCAGCGGATAAATCCTTCTCCCCCTGCGCCGAACACGGTACCGGGGACGACTGCGACTTTGTAGTCTTCTATGAGCTTCATGGCAAATTCCTCAGAGGTGAGTCCGGTGGATCTGATGTCCGGGAAGATATAGAAGGCACCGTCGGGTTCGCTCACGGGTAACCCCATCTCGGTGAAGGCCTTGTACATGAGGTTGCGCCGCTGTTGGTAGGAGATACGCATCCGCTCCACTTCTGAGGCTCCGTGGCGGAGTCCTTCGATAGCGGCATACTGGCTCATGATGGGGGCGCAGATGGTGGAATACTGGTGCAGTTTGTACACCTGAGCCATCAATTCCTCCGGGGCGCAGACATAGCCGATCCGCCAGCCGGTCATGGCAAAAGCCTTGGAAAAGCCGTTGAGGGTTATTGTGTAGTCCTTCATACCGGGAAAGGAGCCGATGGAACAGTGTTCGTTGTCATCGTAGACGAGTTCGCAGTAGACCTCATCGGAGAGAACCCAGATCTGGTGTTTCTTGACCAGTTCTGCGATTTTCTCCAGCTCCTTCCGGGGGATCATCCGTCCGGTGGGATTGCTGGGAGAGCAGATCATGAGCGCCTTCGTTTTGGGGGTGATGACCTTCTCCAGCTCCTCTGCGGTGGGGTAGAATCCCGTCTTTGAGGTGTCGAAGTGGATGAGTTTTGTATCGCAGATTTCCGCCAGAGGCTGGTAGGAGACATAACAGGGCTCACAAACGATGATCTCGTCCCCGGGGTTGAGTATGGATCTCAGTACGATATCCACCGCCTCGGATACGCCGATGGTTACCAATACCTCAGAGGTAGGGTTGTATGAGAGGTTAAACTTTTTGAGGTAGTTCGCAATCTCTTCCCGGAGGGTGGAGAGTCCCCAGTTTGAAGTATAGGAGGTATGTCCCTGTTCGAGGTGATACCACGCCTCTTCCCTGATGCTCCAGGGAGTGACGAAGTCCGGCTCCCCAACGCCGAGGGAGATGATATCGTCCCTTCCTATGATGAGTTCAAAAAACTTCCTAATCCCCGACGGGGGCATTACTGTTATCTTCTCGGAAAATCGATCCGGTCTGTCGTTTCTGTCATTCATCGATTGGCTCATGCTGTAACCACCTGTCTATGATCCCGTTTTTCGTCCACATAGAGGATATCGTTTTCCTTGTATGTTTTGAGGACAAAGTGGGTTTTCGTACTTTTAACGCCGTCCAGTGTCGAGAGCTTACGGGCAACGAAAAAGGCAACTTCTTTAAGGGATTCCCCTTCGATAATAACCTGGAGGTCGTAGCCCCCGGACATGAGGTAGAGGGATTTTACTTGGGGGAAGCGGTAAATCCGCTCGGCAATGGCATCAAAGCCGTGTTCCCTCTCGGGCATAACCTGAATCTCGATCACCGCCCGTACCCGCTCCTTCTGGGCGGTCATCTTATCGGGGTTGACTACGGCGGCATACTTCAGGATAACGCCATCGGCTTCGAGCTGTGCGATGATGGCTTCTACCTCTGCAACGGTTTTCTTGGTCATCGCTGCGATATCCGCAGATGTTATGCGGGCATCGTTCTGTAAAAGATTGAGAATTTCTTCCATAAATTGTATCTCCCTGAAATTGCGTAGTCTGGACGGCAGTATAGCATAAAATGGAGAGATTATTTAAGGGGGAGATAAGTGTATTTTGTATACGTCTACTGTATCTTATAGTAATGAAAAATAAAAAAAATATATACTAAAAGTATTGTTATATCCAGCAGGTGGTGTTATAATACCTTATAATTATGCCTCGAAAAAAGGATACTATAAATGAAGACGATTGTATTTATAATGTGTGCTTCTTTCATTTTAGTGACAGGAGCCGGGTTGTGCGCTGCTGAATATGACACAGCTCTTATGGATCAGTTGACCGCTGTTTCAGGCGGTACGGATGCTGATAATCCTGTAACGGTAAAGCTGCCCCCGATGACCTTTACCACTGGAAGATTTGCTTCGGCTGATGTTGTTCCCTGGAGTGCAGTTAACACAGCAGTTCTGAATGCCAAAAAATATGTTATTCTTGATTTATCCGATTGTACTGCCGAGAAAAATACGATTACCGGGAAATTATCCCCCAGCGGTAACGATATGAACATCATACGAGACAATGAGTATCTCAAAGGGATAATTCTTCCTTCAACTCTTGGAAACATAAGCGCTTGGGCTTTTGATAAATGTGTCAATCTTACCGAAATAACTCTTTCTAACAATGTTATCTATATAGGAAATTATGCATTCAATAACTGCAATAATCTTATCAACATAACCATACCCATCAGTGTTACTTCCATTGGAGGAAACGCTTTTTACAATAACACCAATCTGACTACGGTAACCTTTGAGAGCGCCGGTATTGAGGTAGGAAATGATGCTTTCAATCAGGATAGCGATCATCCCTATCGAAACGGTCTTAATGCCCTCTATAAAAGTAAAGGCGCCGGAATTTATACCAGAGTTAGCGGTCAGGATAAGTGGCAGCGTTAGGGTTGTAACTCCGTAAGATACCAAAACACCATCCCTCTACGTTCCCATGCATATCACGCTTTTATTTTTTTAACTAAAAAAGCCTCCAAGCCCAACCCTCACGGTTCAGCCCTGGAGGCTCTTCCTCTAAAAAACATCAGATGAGCAACAGCCCCTTCTCTTTTCCATCTATTGTCGTCACTTACGGAATAATCGCCTTTTCGATTTCGCCCCAGGGACCTTTTTGCCCCCTGGTATTTTCCCAGCGAGGGCAGATATACAGTGACTTTCCCCGATCCCGTTCGTCAAACTCAAAGGTGTGGGGCGTTGCCGTATCCACTGCTGAGTGAATAAGGTCATCCAGCGACACAGGTGGCGTATCAAGAATAGCCCACTTGAATTCTATTCCCCGTACTCCCTCAGGTTTTCCTGATACATCCA
>JAITWB010000189.1 GCA_031285525.1 Spirochaetaceae bacterium | reverse complement strand
GCAACAAACACTTTAAACCCATCGGTTTCAGCCTGCTTCCAGCTCTTTGAACCCTCATACAGACCGATGATGACATTCACCCCCGAATCCTTCAGGTTCTGCGCATGGGCGTGTCCCTGGCTGCCGTAACCGATAACCGCTACTGTTTTTCCCGCCAACAGGCCAAGGTCACAGTCTTTTTCATAAAACATAACTGCCATATCATTTCTCCTCTATTGTATTCTCTTCGTCTGCCTCAAGCACCACCGATCCTCTATCCATCGCAGTCAGCCCGGTACGAACCAACTCCTTTATCCCAAAAGGCCGCAGCAGCCTGATAAGGCTTTCAATCTTCTCTTCGCTTCCAGTCGCCTCAATGATCACCGTATCCACCGACACATCCACAATGTGGGCGCGGAAAATATTGGCAGTCTCCACGACTCCGACCCGGCTCAGCCCGTCAACAGAAACCTTAATGAGCGCCATGGATCTCATCACCGTTGCCGACGGATCGCAATGCCTAACAGAAATAACCTCTACCAGCTTCATCAACTGCTTCTCGATCTGTTCGAGAATATATTCATCCCCCCGCACGACAATGGTCATCCGGGAATGTCCGGGGTTATCGGTCTCTCCGACAGTCAGGCTGTCGATGCTATAGCCCCTGCGGCTGAACAGCCCAGACACCCGGCTGAGGACACCGGAATGGTTTTCCACCAACACGGAAAGCACAAAACGTTTCATATCTATATTCCTCCAATTTCTTCTATATTAATTGAATTCCGAATAGACACCCAACAAACGGGCATCCTCGGTTTTCTCCCGAAGCCGTTCCATCACTTCCGAAACGACGTCTGCCTTGCCTTCGGGCACAGCCATGTCAGCGTAAAAAGCATAACGCCAGGGCTGCCCCGGCAGGGGACGGGATTCAAGCTTGGTCAGGTTAAGTCCGTATTCATTGAATATCCCCAGCACCGAATAAAGCGCCCCCGGTTCATTCTTCGTCGTAAACAACACAGAAGCGCTCGCCTTACTGCCAACGACGGTGCCAGCCTCTGCAGCGCAATCTTGTGCTGCGGCTATAACCAGAAAGCGGGTATAGTTCTGCGGATCCGACTCGATCCCGGCAGTAACCGTTTCGAGGTGATAGTACTTCGCCGCTATACCCGAAGCGATGGCGGCGTTTGCAGGAGACTTGAGATCCTCCACTGTCTTCGCCGCCGTAGCAGTGGAAACCGTCTCGACACAAGCCCACTCAGGATGCTCTTCCATAAAAGCCGCACACTGAGCAAAACCCTGAGGATGGGAATACACCGTTTTTATCGTATCAAGGGACGCCCCTGGCACAGACAAAAGCTGATGCTCTATCCTGAGCTTCAGGCTCCCCACAATAGAGATATCCTCAAACCGTGCAAGGTTGTCATAGTTTTCGTACACCGACCCGGCAAGGCTGTTCTCTATCGGCAAAATCCCGTAGTCAGCCCGCCCATCGGTCACTGCCTTGCATATATCCCGGAAAGACCCCACAGCGAGGGCTTCCGCTTCATCGTCAAAGTAATGAAAGATAGCCTGTTCCGCATAAGCGCCCCGGGAACCGGAAAAAGCGCAAATCGGTTTCGCCTTTGCAGAACCAGCAGGCTTTGCCCCCGCAGTATCAGTTCCTGTCAGCGAAACCTGTTCCTGTTTCACCGGACGCCGGATACGGGCAACTTCCTTCCCCGCCACCGGCGCGAGGACTTCGATATCCCGCATGAGCTTATCGAACTGTTCCGGGTAGAGCGACTGGGGACCATCGGAGAGCGCCTTCTCAGGCTTATTGTGCACCTCCACAATAATACCGTCCGCCCCTGCGGCAACCCCGGCGAGAGCCATGGGAGGAACCTTGTCCCGAATACCCACGGCATGGCTCGGATCCACAATAATCGGCAGATGAGTCAGCTCCCGCAGAATCGGAATCGCCGACAGATCCAGCGTATTCCGGGTAGCCTTCTCGTAGGTACGAATCCCCCGCTCGCAGAGGATCACATCGTTGGTTCCCGCAGAAAGCAGATACTCCGCCGCCATAAGCCACTCTTCAATCGTAGCCGAAATGCCCCGCTTGAGTATAACCGGCTTCCCCAGAGCGCCGACCTTCTTCAAAAGCTCGAAATTCTGCATATTCCGGGCACCGATCTGATAGACATCCACGTAATCCCGCATCATCGGAATATGTTCCGCCGACACGATCTCCGTGGCAACCGGCAGCGCATTCGCTTCCCCTGCTTCCTTGAGGAGTTTCAGCCCCTCCTCTTTCAACCCCTGAAAGGCATAGGGACTGGTACGGGGCTTGTAAGCGCCGCCCCGAAGCATCACCGCCCCGGAAGAGGCAACCTGCCGTGCAATCTCCTGAATCTGCTCCCGATCTTCCACGGCGCAGGGACCTGCTATCACAGAAACCCGCAGTCCCCCGATCTTCACCGGCGATAACCCTTGAGGATTCGGTATCTCCACCACCGTGTTTTCCTTCCTGAATTCACGGCTCGCCATCTTATAGGGCTTGGAAATAGGGATAACCCGGGCAACCCCGGAAAAAATCTCCACTTCCCGGGGATCTATCGACAAATGCCCCACCGCGCCGAGGATGGTATCCTCCTCACCCCGTATCTCATTAACCCGAAAATGCTTCTCCTCAAGAAAGGTCTTGAGACTGCTCTTATCTTCTTCGGTTATATCTTTTTTCAGTACAATTACCACGATTCTATTCCTTCTCCGACAGGTGATTCCAGGAAACAGTACGCAGAATATCCGCAAAGACACCTGCCGCCGTCACCCCGGCGCCCGCTCCGTAACCCCGTACCACCAAGGGCAGGGGATTATATCGTTTCGTATTAATAACAAAGGCGTTCTCTCCGCCCTTAACAGCCCAGAGAGGATGATCCTGCCCTACCTCGATACAGCCCACACGGCACTTCCCGGCAGCAACTTTGCCAGTCTCTACAGAAACGTCCGCAACAGAGATTTCCGCCGCGGAATTTATTTCCGCCGCCATCCGCAGCGCCTTTCCCTCACTGCGCAGCCGCTCCATGAGCCGTGAAAAATAGCCGTCCAGCTGGGGCAGCTTCTTGAGGAACTCCTCGGTAGTACCGGAACTGTCAAATTCCGCAGGGAAGACCTGGGAAATCGCCACATCCTGCAATTCCAGCGGATACCCCGCCTCCCTCGCAATACTGAGCGCCTTCCGCGCCACATCCATCCCCGACAAATCGTCTCTCGGGTCCGGCTCGGTAAAACCTTTTTCCCTCGCCTCCAGCACAGCCTCAGAAAAGAGCGTGCCCTCGTCGAGTCTCCCGAAAATATAGGAAAGCGACCCAGACATGATCCCCGAAAAAGCAACCAGCCTATCCCCGCTTTTAAACATATTCTGCAGCGTATCGATAATGGGAAGCCCTGCCCCCACATTGGTCTCGTAAAAGAACCTGCGATG
>JAITWB010000092.1 GCA_031285525.1 Spirochaetaceae bacterium | reverse complement strand
CCCTCCGCAAGAGCCTGTTTATAGATAGCAGGCGTTGCCGGAGAGAGAATAGCCCGCACCGTGGGAGCAGCCTTTTTCCCCTCAAGGACCGCTGCGGCAACCCGGAGATCTTCTATCCTGCCGTTCGTACAGGAACCGATATAAATCTGATCCACCGGAGTACCCGCCATTTCGCGGACAGTCTTTACCTGATCCGGCTTGTACCCAAAGGTCACCATGGGTTCCAGATTTGAAAGGTCAAAGGTATACTCCTTTGCATACACCGCATCCTCATCGGATCTCCAGGAACTGTAGTTTTCGAGGGCAGCTTCTTTGGAAGCAAACCGCTCCTTGATAAAGGGCCACAGGTATTCCACGGTGGTCATATCGGGGTTACAGACACCGCTGGTTCCCCCCGCTTCGATAGCCATATTGCACAGGGTCATCCGTCCTTCCATGGAGAGGGCGTCCACTACAGAACCTGAGAACTCCATAACGCAGTCGGTAGCGCCGTTGACGCCTATCTGACCGATAAGGAAAAGGATCACGTCCTTGGCGTACACTCCTGAGGGCAGCTTTCCGTTGAGGGTAAACTTGATGGTTTTGGGTGTTCTAAAGGAGCAAACCCCTTTCAGAATCCCTACTTCCAGGTCGGTTGTCCCTACTCCTGCCGCAAAAGCGCCGAAGGCTCCGTGGGTACAGGTATGGCTGTCACCCATTATAACAGTGAATCCCGGTTCCACAAAGCCTTTTTCCGTGAAAATAGCGTGGCAAACGCCGTTCTGCCCGATATCGAAAAAGTCCTGTACTCCCTGACGGCGAGCCCAGTCGCGGAGAATCTTCCCCTGTTCCGCAGTCTTTGAGTCCTTCGCAGGGGTAACGTGGTCGATAACGGCCTTTATCTTTGCCGGGTCAAATACCCGGTCAAGCCCCCGGTCTACCAGATCCACTATGGCGGTAGGGGTTGTTATCTCGTGACAGAACACCCTGTCCAGGGATATGACATGAGTCCCCTCAAAGGGACTGTCTATCAAATGTGCATCGAAGATTTTCTGGGCTATCGTTTTTCCCATGGTATCACCTCCTGAATGTATAGTGCAGTTTATACAGTATTATTAAAGAAATTATAAAAAAGAGTCAAGAGGGAAAAATCTATTGACAATACTTGTGGTTCGGTGTATTATTTCATTAGAACACTAAAACAAGGAGGAGTTATGGACGGATTCGATCCGAATATACCGATTTATATTCAAATACTCCATTCCATAAAGCAGGGTATCGTCTCCGGTACCCTCAAACAGGGGGAAAAGCTCAACTCTGTGCGAGAGTATGCGGAATCTCTGGCGGTTAATCCGAATACGGTACAGCGGGCGTATCAGGAACTGGAACGGGAGGGGATTACCGAAACCCGCCGGGGGATGGGTTCCTTTATTTCGGAAAAGGAGAGCCTGGTGACGGAACTGAGGAGTGAGATGGCGGAGTCGGTACTGGACGGCTTTTTACAGGGCATGACAGCCCTTGGCTTTACCGGTACAGAGATTATCAACGAAGTAACACAGAGAGTACAAAGGAGAGACCAGATATGAGTATCATTCTTGAAACAAAGGATATACAAAAGAAGTATTTTAATAAAACAGCCCTTAAAGGGATTTCGCTCAAGCTTGAGAGCGGCAGGATTCTCGGGCTCGCAGGTCCCAACGGGTCGGGAAAGACATCGTTTCTCAAGATTCTCGCAGGACTGCAGCAGCCTTCCGGGGGAAGCTTTTCTGTTGCAGGAAAACCCAACGGAAATGAGACGAAAAAGGTGGTGTCCTTTCTTCCGGACAGGAATACCCTCTACCCCTGGATGAAGGCCATCGACGCCATCGATTTTTTTGCCGATTTCTTTGAAGACTTTGATCGGAACAAGGCGCTGGATATGCTGTCCTTTATGAAGCTGGAAAAGACTGAACCTGTTAAGGGGATGTCCAAGGGAATGACGGAAAAACTCAATCTGGTTCTCGCCTTCTCTCGCCAAGCAAGCCTCTTTTTGCTGGATGAACCCCTGGGAGGGATTGATCCCGTTGCCAGAGAACGGATCGTTTCGACCATTATTAAGACGTGGACCGAGGACTCGGCGATCATCATAAGCACCCATCTGCTCACCGATGTAGAACAACTGTTTAATGATGTGGCCTTTATCGATTTAGGGGAGCTGATCCTCATGGATGATGCGGAAACCCTCAGGAGTAAGCAGGGAAAATCGATTACCCAGCTTTATATTGATACATTTGGTAACAGAGAGTAAGGAGAGTTGTTATGTTTAAGATAATGAAGTACCAGCTGAAAAGCAGCAGAAATACGATAGTTTTTGTTCTGGCGTCTCTGGCGATCGTTCACGGGATTACCTTCATCTTTGAACTGATTCAGAGCCTTGGAGGAAGCGAGTCGGTTACCTCGTTCACCAATTTCTGGATGCCCTTTGCGGGGATGAGCGTCTTTGGGATTTTGTTTATCCAATTTTTTCGATGCTCTTCAGGCCATGTGGGGGAATTGTTATATAAGGATACCAATTATCTGATGCTGACCATTCCACGGCATGGGTGGGAGATTCTGGGGGGACGATTTCTCGCGGGGCTCATCGAGTATATAATCTATGGTGTGGGATCCTTTGCACTGTTAGGTGTTCATGCGCTGATACAGGAAGCGATTCCAGTCAATTACAGCCATAAAATGTTTGAGTTTTTACGGTATGCAATTGAACACCTCTTTCTCAATTTCGGCTCCCTCCTTCAGGCTGGATTTATCGCCCTCTGTCTGTATGCCATGACGGGAGCATTTATCTCCTTTGCCTTTACCGCCTCCCGGTCATTTATAAAAAAACGGGGAGCCGCTTCAATTGTTGCGGTTATCGGGTTTATTGTCATCATTAACTGGACCGTCAAGCTGGGAGAGTTCCTGGGAGAAAAGCTGGGATGGTTTATTGATATCTCCTTTAAGTTTAGGAATATCCTTCCCGAAATGAACGGACTGCAGCCCATGGGAGATAATATGTTTGTTAAAATGGTACAGATACCTGTAGCGTCTTATATCCTGTATGCCCTGGTCACTGCGGCGGTCTTTGCTGCGGCTTCATGGCTGATGGAAAAAAAGGTCGAAGTGTAAGGTGTAAGAGAAGGAAACAGCATGAAACGTTTTTTTAGTTCGATTTTGGTTCTATCGGTACTCACCCTATCCGGTTACGGAGCTGATTTAGAAAGCCTTATCGGTGCAGAACGGAGGGATATTCTTTTGAATGGCCGCTCTATCGCCGAAACACAGCTAAAAAAACCGGCTCCTCTTCTCGTTCCCAACCTGACGGAGGTACAGAATCTCATTCAATCTGTTCAGGATAGTTTTGAGCCGAACATCATGGTAGAGAGCCTGTATCTGTACAAAAAACCAGCGAAAGCAAGCAAAAGCGGTTGGACAGAAGCGGAACGGACAGCGGTGTACAATCGGTTATTAGGTTTAAGCTCTTTGAAAGGGATTCAATATTATTCAAGCAGCCGGAAAACAATGAGAACCTTTTATGAAACATCGACGATTATAGATGATCCGGAAGGCAAAATCCCTCTCTCTGATCCCAGGTATCAAATTCCTCCCAAGGAGGTGATTCTCTATGCACGGCAAAAAGATCTTACCTTCGGCGATAATATCTACAAATATACCTATCTTACAGAAAGGGAATATATGATTTTCATCCAGGAGAATCTCACCGCCATGAATGCAGGAATTATTCCGGCTATAGGAAAGAATAAACTCCATTCAACGGCAGTGATTATCGATGCGGGTGAACAGTTTCTCATTTACATGGTTTCCATGGCTGATACGGCTGTACTGCCGGGAATCAGCAAACGAGTAAGTAGTTCCTTTTCAACCCGGGCGGATGCTATTGTGCAATGGCTTATTGATCAATTAGATCGAGCCTTTACATAAACTACAAGCCCATTACTTGACAACTTCACTGATCCGATCTATCTTTAGTAAGTTAGTAAATTACTAACTTACTAAAGATAGAAGGAGATTCATCATGAAGATACCAACAAACCTCAAACATAAACCGGTCATCGTATCCGAGAATTATGAACAGGTTGACGGCAGGTATGCCTATGATTCAGATGCAAAGGGTCTTTCTCTGGGTCTTGCCCAGTGGAACGACAGGGGAAAGGTTGACATATCTGCAAAGGTGTGGCGCTATACCGGAGAAAAGTGGTCACGCCAATCCGAGGAATTACCGCTGCACCGGGTTCTGGATCTTGCCATACTGATCTGTCGAACCCGCCAGTATTTCCGGGAGGAAGCGTACAAACAGGAAAAACAGTACAATCCTGAAAAGCCGATCATCGACAGGATACCCCTTCAGGGGGATGCGATGACAGTAGCGGTGGACACAGAAAACGAGAAGATCGACGAGGATATCCGTCTGTTCAGCCAGGCCTTGAGCAGGGACGATGAACTCATCGGCGAGCGGCTTCACAGGCTTGCGGCAATTCTCCGTGAGATTGATTCTTGAGTGTTTATTTCTACAAGAATAGTAAGCTCTATCCTAAAAGACAGAGCTTACTATTCTTACATATGCTTATCTCTAAAAAACTGACTAAAAATATCTTTTTTTATAATTTTTTTAAAAAATTCACTGAAAACTGCTCTTTATCCGCGATTTATATAGTATGAGAAAGATCAAGAGATTCGTTAAGAGAGCACTTGACAGTATAGAATTACTGTCTATACTATTATGTGGATACAAGGAGCAGATAATGTTTACTTGGTCGGAGGAGAAGAATGAGGCAAATAAGAAGAAGCATGGTTTTTATTTGTCCGACATTGTAGATGTGTTTGACGACTTGTATCTGTTGGATTTCTATGATGAAGCGCATTCATCACTGGAAGAAGATCGTTTTATAACAATAGGCCGTTTCCATGATGCTGTTATTTTGTCTGTTGTTACAACTGATAGGAAAGATGGTAACATACAGATAATCACAGCAAGAGAAGCCACCCCAAAAGAGGAGAAAACGTACAATGACAACTACCGAAAAAGAACGTGTAGCATCTGAAATTAAGGCGTTTCATAACACTGATTTTTCAGATTGCCCCGAGTTGACCGACGAACAGCTTTCACAACTTAAACCGTCACACTATCGAAATATGGCAAACTATAAGCCTATCAAAAAAGCCGTAAACATCCGTATTGACGCTGATATCCTCGAATGGCTCAAAGAAGAAGGAATGGGATATCAAACCCGTCTTAATACTATTTTACGAAACGCTATGATAGCAGACCTGGCTATTTCTCAAGAATCGTAATCTCTACACGCCGGTTACGAGCCCTGCCTGCTTCGGTGCCGTTGTCGGCCACAGGTTTATCCGAGCCAACCCCTTCGGTAAACACATGGTACTGATCCCGCACGCCCAGTTCTACCAGATACTGTCCCACTGAGGCAGCCCGTTCTTCGGACAGTTCCTGCTGGGAGGCCCTTGAGCCTGCCCGAGCGGTG
>JAITWB010000086.1 GCA_031285525.1 Spirochaetaceae bacterium | reverse complement strand
CAAGCGCCGGCAGAGCAGATGCCGCCTGAGCAAGTTGAGCCTGCACCGGATCAGGAGCCTGTTCAGCCGGAACAGGAAGCTGGAAACAACTATGTCTTCCGTTTAAACCAGACCGGTGACAGTTTTCTCGGGATTCAGCTTTCCGTCCAGATACCCTTAAATGTCAAGAACCTGTACGTTGGCGGAGCAGGGGGGATCATGTTCTCCCGCTATGTGACGGATTATTTTGCCCTCGGCGGGGAGCTCGACTTTTCCTATGAGACAACCGTAGGCAGCAATGTATTTTATTTTATACCAGTTATGGTAAAGGGAACCTTTGATATTCCGGTAGGGAAATTCGAGTTTTCCGCCGCTCTTGCAGTGGGTTTTGTCTTTCAGTCATATATCAACCGCAACTATTATGGTCTCATAGTCAAACCGGAGCTGGGCGCATTCTACCGCTTCTCACCGACCTGGTCGATAGGAGTCACTGCGGCGGCGAATATCATTCCTCAGTGGTATACCATTTCGGCGAATAACAGGACTGGTGTTATTTTAAGCACCGGCGCATGTGTCCGGTTTCACTTTTGACAGGAGATTTTAGTATGAATCATCGTATAAAAAGAATATATATCACAGGGATGTTGCTTTTGGCAGTATCGGTTTTTTCAGGATGCAGTCAGGGACCGATATTTGCGGACATCGAAAAAGAGGTGCCCCTGGTAGGTGCAACGATGGTCGGCAGCGTTCATTCGATGGTCGAATATAAGGGCAGCCTGTATTCGACGAACGGATATGTATACAGGAAGACAGGCAACGGCGGCTGGGATGCGCTGTCTATCCCGGCAGGAAAACGATGCGTGCAGCTTGCCTCAGGGGATATGCTCTATGGTCTGTTTACCCATATTGATGATCCCTATGCATTCTCTATGGAATACTATAACGGCGCCGAATGGACTGTCATTATCGGAAGAACCTTTATGGTGCAAACTATTTTTGACAACGGAGCGGGGATCGCCTATGCTGTCGCCTCAGAGTCAGGTAAGTATGCTTTGAGGCTTCTCTCTTCCGGTGAGATGAGCGGCGTCGGCGAGTATTCAAAGCCCTTTTTTGATGCAGTTGTACTAAAGGGGACAACCTATTTGGTTGCAGAAGACGGCATATATGCAGAATCAAATCCAGAAACTCTTGCGATTTCCGGCATGAGCGGTATAGTCGGGGCGGCAGTCAGCGATGACCGCAATACCCTCTATGCGGTCAGCAGCACAGGTACTCTGTACTACTCTACAGACGGAGCATCTGCGGTAAAAGCCAATGTAGACGTGGGTTCCGCTGTGTGTGTCGAGTATAACGGGTATACATCTATACTGCTCGTGGGTACGGTTGCCGGGTACAGGCAGGTTTCAGTGGGTTCTGATGGGAAGCCTGGAGGAATTGTTGAACACGTTGGAAACGCTGACCCTGCGATCGGAAGCTACCGGGTGGATCAAATGTATGTCCTTCCTGCACCTCCCGAGTCTACTGATACATATATTATCTATGCATCCATATTTGACCGAACCGATGCGAAACGAAGCGGTCTCTGGTCGTATCGTAACGGCTCATGGAACCGCGAATAGGAGCCGATGGAGCTCTTTGAAAGCCGCAACGGCAGCAGTTTACAGGACGATAGACCCCTCGCCGACAGGATGCGGCCCCGTACACTGGATGAGTTTATCGGGCAGGATCATATTGTCGGACCGGGGCGTCTGCTCCGGCGGGCAATAGCGGCGGATCAGCTTACTTCGGTAATCTTTTACGGTCCTCCCGGTACGGGAAAGACCACCCTTGCGAGGGTCATCGCAAATCATACCAAAAGCAATTTTCTCACCCTCAATGCGGTGCTTACCGGCGTGCAGGCTATACGGGATTCCATTGCCCATGCCGAGGATCACCGCAAACTCTATGACAGAAGAACGATTCTCTTTGTGGATGAAGTTCACCGCTGGAACCGTTCCCAGCAGGATGCCCTCCTGCCCTGGGTAGAAAACGGGACGATTATCCTCGTGGGGGCTACTACAGAAAACCCTTTCTTTGAGGTGAATAAGGCTCTGGTGAGCCGAAGCCGGGTTTTTCAGCTCAAGGCGCTTGAAGAGGCTGATCTTATGAAGGCGGCGCTCAGCGCTATTGCCGACCGGGAACGGGGCTATGGACGGTGGGTTATCAGGTTTGAACCGGGGGCGCTGGAGCATCTGACCGAAACCGCCGGAGGCGACGCCCGAAGCCTGTTGAATGCCCTGGAGTTGGCGGTGGAGACCACCCCCGACACTTGGCCGCCGCCGGACAAGACCGATATCTATATCAGCAAGGAAACTGCGGAAGAAAGCATACAGCAGAAGGTTGTCCTCTATGACCGGGACGGGGACTACCACTACGATGTGATAAGCGCTTTTATCAAGAGCCTCCGAGGCCGTGACCCCGATGCCGCCATGTACTGGCTGGCAAGAATGGTCGCCGCCGGGGAGGATCCGGGATTTATCTTTCGGCGGATGCTGATTTCAGCCTGTGAGGATACGGGGCTCGCCGACCCTTACGCTATTTCAGTGGTGGAAAGTTCCGCCGCCGCCTTTGACCGGGTGGGGCTTCCTGAGGGAAGATATCACCTCGCCCATGCGGCGCTCTACCTTGCAACCGCTCCAAAATCGAACAGTTACATGGCGTTCTTTGATGCCCTTGCCTCGGTGGAGAAGGAGAATACCGAGGTTCCCAACCATCTCAGGGACGGGAGCCGGGATGCGGAAGGATTCGGCCACGGCGCGGGATACCTCTATCCCCATGCCTACCGGGATCACTGGGCGGCGCAGCAGTATCTGCCTGACGTACTCACCGGCAGGGTCTTTTACACCCCTTCGACTCAAGGGTATGAAGGCGCAATCCGAGGGGATGTGTTGACCCGGCGGGAACTCCAGGTCGCTGCGATGCTGGAAAACGCAG
>JAITWB010000082.1 GCA_031285525.1 Spirochaetaceae bacterium | reverse complement strand
GGAGGCATCGGTACCATCGAAGACATACGCAGCACCATCCTCGCCGGGGCGGAAAAGATAAGCCTCAACTCTCAGGCGGTGAAAAACCCCGCTCTTATAACCGAAGGTGCAAGAATTTTCGGCAACCAGTGTATTGTCCTTGGAATGGATGCCCTGCGGGACGAAACCATGCCCTCAGGCTACCGGGTATACATCAACGGCGGACGCACTGCCACGGAACTGGATGCTCGTGAATGGGCGTGCCGTGCGGTAGAGCTGGGAGCAGGCGAAATCGTACTCAACTCCATCGATGCCGACGGAACCAGAGAAGGCTATGAACTGCCCTTGACCCGCATGATAGCCGAAGCTGTTTCGGTTCCTGTAGTCGCTTCCGGCGGCGGCGGGAAGGTCTCCCATCTGGCAGACGTCCTCACTCAGGGTAAGGCGGATGCGGCTCTCATCGCTTCGATGGTACACTCAGGCGATTACACCGTCGGGTCTATCAAGGGAGAACTCCTGGAACTGGGAGTACCAGTGAGAGCGGCGAAGTAACGCTATTCCCCGTACCGTGCCCGGCTTCCCGGGGTTTCGTACACATCCACCGCAGAGAGGGGCGCATCGGGGAGCAGCTCTTTGAGCTCCCTGAATATATAGGCGGCGATCCGCTCTGCACTGGGGTTGCTGTCGAAGACCTCCAGGTCGTTGAGGTTGCTGTGATCCAGGGTTTCACAGACCTGCCGGAGGGCTTTTTTGAGCATACTAAAATCGAGGAGCATTCCTCCTTCATCGAGGGTATCTCCTCTGGCGTGGGCGAGCACCCGGTAGTTGTGTCCGTGCAGGTTTTCGCATTTCCCGTGGTATTTTGTGAGATAGTGGGCGGCGGCAAACTCCGCTTCCACCCGAACTTCATAGTAATGGTTTCCTGCCATATCAAATGCTCCTTGATCCTGTAATTGTATAGCCTGCATTCTCCAGCGCTGACACGGCGGCGTCTATGTTCTCTTTTTGTACCAATATATAATCGGTATTGAATGTGGAAATTGCAAAGATCGGTATCTTCGCCTCCGCAAGCACAGAAGCGATACGAGCGAGTATTCCGGTAAGCGAAAAATCGAGGGTTCCCTGCACTTTCAAGCCTCTCCAGCCGTCGTTCCGGGCAATGCAGCCAGAAGGGACATTCTCTGAGGGGCATACAAGCGAGCATTCATCGTCGGTACGGGAAAAGAAGGTGTACGCTTTGTTCAGGTTCAGTTCGGAACGATCGATAGATTCCTTTGCGGCGAGTTTACATACCGAAAAAAGCGGAGACAATAGTTCAAGGGTCATGGTATTCAGTGTAGAGAGGGCTTTCTCTGATGTCAAGGGAATCGTAAAAAAATGCCAAAGGATCTGAGAAAGAGTCGTATCGTCCTGACCTAGCGAGAGATCCCGTATTATGGTATAATTATGAGGTAGAATGAAGAACCGGACACAAAAGAAAAAAAACAGAGTAATCAGGATTCTGCTTTTTTGTATAGCCTTTATCGGTATTTGTTACATATACGCACATTTTGAGTATCAGAATGTGAAGATTACTCGTATCCGGCTGGATTCGGAGCAGCTTCCCCTAAGCTTTGACGGCTTTACCGTGATGTTTATCTCGGATTTTCAGTTCGATACCCGAAAAAAGTTCAACAGCAAAATGATGGAGAAGGTCATCTCAAAGGCGAACGAGCAGAATGCGGATCTTCTCATCCTCGGGGGAGATTATATCAACAGAGAGTTATTCAGGGAGGAATTCTTTGCCCTACTGGAAACCCTCTATATTCCCCCTTCGGGAGGGTATGCTGTTCAGGGAAATCACGACTACCTTAATGCGGCGGCAACTGTTACCCGGCTGGAAGAGCTTGGATATTCGGTGTTACAAAACGGTCATGGGGAAGTCCAAAAAGAAGAGGGGGATGCTATCCATATTGCAGGCGTAACAGACCTCTGGTTTGGAAAGCCCGATTTCAGCGCTGCCTTAGAAGGCTTAACCGAAGAGGATTTTACCATATTCATTACCCATAACCCTGACTTTTTCATCGATGCCACGGATATGGAGGAGAAAAAACTCACCGATATTGCCTTTGCCGGACATACCCATGCAGGATTGGTGACATTTTTCGGTCTTTTTGGGGTTTCACCGATTTCGCCCAAAAACAACCTGACCTACCGCTATGGTCTCAAGAGCGCCGGTGGAGTCCCGCTCTATATAACTTCCGGCGTAGGAGGAAGCGCCTTTGGGCAGTTTATCCGTTTCTTTGCCCGTCCCGAGATCGTGCTGCTGGAGCTAAAACAGATCGGCAGTGACTGAGATTTAGCGACCGCTGTTCAGCGGCTTGCTATTCAGCTTGTATTTCCGCTCTGATGTGTATATACTCAATTTATGGGCGTTTTATCCGGAATCGGTCATTACTGGAGCATCGTATGGTAACCATCCTCTCAATTTTAGAAAATATGCCTGCACACATCGTGTACGGATCGCCGGATTTTCAGAATATCCCCATCGAGCATGTTGTTGCGGGTGATCTGATGAGCGATATCCTCGTTTCTGTAGAAGCAGGGGATATTCTCGTCACCAGTCTTGCCACCGAGCAGGCTATCCGTACTGCTGATATCGTTTGCGCCGCTGCGGTGCTTCTGGTAAACGACAAACTGCCTACCCATTCCATGAAAGAGCTTGCGGAATCAAGCGGCATTACCCTCCTTGCGACACCCCTTCCCCTGTACGATGCCTGCGTTGCCTTGGGGAATCTGGAACTTTTTTCCTGAATACGCTACTCTTGGCGTATGAAAGACATTGAAACAGCCATTATTGCCCTCGATCTTGACGATACCCTTTTAAAGACCGATCTCACCATCTCCGATTATACCGTTGCAACCTTACAGGAGGCGGCTGCCCAGGGCATCTATATAGTCATCGCCTCGGGCCGTGCGGATAATGCCATACTTCCCTCAGTCCGCCGCCTTGATCTCGCAGGGACAGAGCAGGGGCGCTACATCATCGGTCAGAACGGTACCTCTATCACTGACCTGCACACCAGGCTGCCCGTATATACCAAAGTTCTTCCCAGGGAAATAGCCCTTAGAACCTACGATATAGCCGCTGAAAACGCCGTTCCCTGCCATATCTACGACGGGCATACCATATACACCTCCCTGCATGATCGCTGGTCGGACATCGATGCGGAACTGAGCGGCCTTCATCTGGAACTGGTGGAAGATTACCGTTCCTTCCTTGCCGAAAGAAGTGATGTATCGAAGATCGT
>JAITWB010000242.1 GCA_031285525.1 Spirochaetaceae bacterium | reverse complement strand
CTTCGTTCCCAGGGAAGGGTTTCGATGCATCCCATGGCGGATCGCTGCGCACGGGGGTGTTCTGGAGGGGTGCAGAAGGGTGAGATGTAGAGCTTCTCCAGCCCCAAGGCTTCGGCGGTACGGAACACGGAGCCCAGATTGAAGGGGGAACGGAGATCTTCTGCATAGACTGCGGTTCCGGGGAAGAAACGGCGTACGGGAAGCTGCCCCGGAGAAGGCTGACCCTGGATTGGATGGGGCGCAATGATGAGATCCCACTCCGCAGGAAAGGTTCCGATAGCCCTAAGCAGCTGATGGCGGGTACAGTTACACGCTTTTATGGCGGAAAAGGGTTCCGTATTCCGGGCTGTTTCGATTTCCAGCTTTCCCGCAGCATCAATAGCAGGATCTTCCAGGGTGATACCCATGAGGGTCTTTATATAATCGTCCCGTTCCATAAAAGGAATGTCATAGCCTGCATCAAGTTCGGCTATGCCGTTTATGTCCCGTTCAAGGGCGCCGAAGCAGAGGGCGAGCTTTCGCCGTCTCTGCCCCGGAGGGATCTGTGAAAGTTTATTGGGGTGAATCATGTTCCTAGTACGCCTGTTTTAAGAGGTTAAAGATATCGTCGGAGGTCATCGAACGGGGAAGGCTGCTCATGGTTTCGAGAGATCCCGCATCTTCTGCCGCAGAAGCGAGCTGATCGATGGTAAGCCCCAGCTCTTTGAGCCTCGCAGGGAGTCCGGTCACCGCTATTTTGTTGCGGATATCGGTTATGAGTATTTCTGCGGCTTCATCTGCGGGGGTGCTCTCTCCGGCGAGTCCCATGATTCTGCCTAATGTCCCCAGCCGTTCAGTGCGGGCTCTTACGGAATCTTCGAGTATATAGGGGAGCAGGATTGTGGATACCAAGGAACGGGCAAGCTTGTAACGGGCGTTTACAGCCAATGCTATGGAAGTTGCGATCCCTGCAGAACTCGCCCCGGCGGCGAAACAGGACATGAGTCCCATTTCCGCTGCCATGAATTCGGTGGTGCCTGCTGCGGCAAGCCCTTCGCCGCCGTCAACGGTGTTGTGGAAAAGCTGCACTGCCTTTTCTGCGAGGGTATCGGAGAAAAAGTTCGCCTTGGTGGATATGTAGGCTTCAACAGCTATACAGAAGGACTGGAGAAGCATGGCATTGGTCTGGTTTTTCGTGAGAGAGACAAAGAGGTTCGGGTCTACGACGACCATCTTGCAGACACTGTTCTGTGTTTTGAGCAGTTTTATCTGGTTGTTCCGGGGATCGATTATAGGCACCCGGTCTGCGAGCATAAAGGGATCCCGCATGGTGGAAGGAACTTCGATAAAGGGCAGAGGATCCGACAAAAGCAGGGCGCCGTCTACATAATTCAGTATATCCGTTTTTTCGTGGTACAGTGCGGCCAGAGCCCGGCCTATATTGGCGGTTTTCATTCCCCCGACGCTGATAACCCCTTCGACACGGGCGCTCCGGGCAAGGGTCAGCGCTTGTTCGATGGTTTCGGAGGTCGCCGCCGAAGGTATCTCGTCAAAAATAAAACATTCAATATTACGGGAATCAAGTCCTCTCCGGATCTTTTCGACAACTCCGGCATCTTTGAGTACCGGATCGCAGACAAGAATATACCGGGAACCCCAAGTACTAACCAGCTGACCCAGCCGGGAGAGCATATGGGAGCCGAGGACTACGTGGGGAGAAACTCTGAATATAAAATCACTCATCTTTTGTACCTGAATTACGCTGCCAAAATGAACAAAAAAGGCGGAAACCGCTGTTCCGCCTTTTACCACAAAATGCACGCTCCCGAGGAATAGGTGACTTCTGAGAAATCTCAGACGCCCCAGGCTTCCATCAATTTATCTGCAGTCATCTCTATAACGGCTTTATTGATGTAATCGGGATTCTGCAGCTTTTCGCGAACCTCTGCAATGCGATCCATGCGGACATCGGGGGTCGCCGCAGCAACTTCTGTTGCGTAATAAGCTTCAGCCATTTCCTTTGCCTCATCGGATACACTGATAGAATCGGCACGAAATGCTGTTTCAACCCGGGTCTGGGTTTTCTGGGTACTCTGCACGTTTTTCAGAGGGTCAAGCCCTCCAAGGCGTTCAATCATCATATCTGATCCTACCTTTCATCATATATATCGGCATCTTTTTCAGTTTGTTGAGCATTTTTATTCCCGGAAATAAACACCGAGAATTCCCCTTTTACCTGTCCCCGTTCCGAGAACAGAAGCCCCAGCTCCGATGCTGTCCCCTCAATAATCTCTTCATACATCTTTGTCAGCTCACGCCCGACAACTACATGCCGCTCATTTTCAATATCGGCAATATCCTGTAAAAGCTTTACCACTCGAAAGGGAGATTCATACAAAACAAATCCCCACCCGGTAGCCAGCAGCTCCTTCAGCCTCGCCCGGCGTCTGCCCGGTTTGGGCGAAAGAAAGCCTTCGAAAATGACGGTCTTTCCGCCGCTTCCTGCTACGCTCAAAAGAGAGGCAAAGGCGGAAGCCCCCGGTATAGGGACGATTTTGTGCCCCGCTTCCCGAGCCTTGTCTACCAGAATAGCCCCGGGGTCGCTTAACGCAGGAGTTCCTGCATCACTGGCGTAGGCAACATCCTGTCCCGAATCCAGTATCCCGACGATCTTTTCTGCTGCTGTCTGTTCATTACGAGCCCTGCAGGAGACCAAAGGCTTGCTGATTCCCAGATGGTTCAGCAGCTGGAGCGTCCGGCGGGTATCTTCACAGGCAATAACATCCACATTCTTAAAGGTTTCAACCGCCCGGAAGGTTATGTCCCCCAGATTTCCTATAGGAGTGGCTACAATATACAACACAGCCATAATAGAATAATACTATGAATTGGGTTTTGGTGCAACAGGAAAATTCCATGGCAATATCATTCACGAATGCATCAAATATAAGAAATAGATACGTTTCTTGCCTATTACCTGCTATTATGCTAGAATTCTATTGTAATTTTCTGAAAAAACGGAGAACTTCTAATGAACAAGAACACGATACCCTCTCGCAGCGATATCCCCGCAGCGGATAAATGGGATTTATCTTCCTTATATATATCGGTTGAGGCATGGAACGAAGACCTCAAGAACCTCGAAGGGGAAGTCGAAACCCTTGCCAAATGCCGGGGAACGCTGAACAATTCAGACTCCCTCTTCCGATGCCTGGAGGCGTATAAAAGCTGCGAGATGATAGCGGAGAAGCTGGGCAATTATGCCTCCCTCCTCAAGTCCGGTGACGAGAGCGATTCGGCGAATCAGGAGATTTTCGGCAGGTTCATGATCCTCATGGTAAAGGCTCAAACTGCATCGAGCTTCTTCGTGCCGGAACTCCAGAGCATCCCCGAGGAAGAGCTGCGGAAGTGGATTGCGGAATCCCGCTACGGGGAGTACCGGGTCTATATCGAAAAACTGCTCAGGCTGCG
>JAITWB010000143.1 GCA_031285525.1 Spirochaetaceae bacterium | reverse complement strand
CATCCCGCCATGCTGTTTAAACGGTAAGAGTATGTAGTATCTCTTGTCGATCAACGCAAAAGTCTCGGAATCGGCGACAACCATTCCGATGGACATCACATCATCACCCCAGGTCGTTTCCGTGTCGATAACGGCAAACCGTCCCATCACAGCGCCTCGTCTTCATCGTTCACAGCGCCACTCTCCCCCGGAAGCTCCGGGCAAGGGTGAGCCTGTCGGCGTATTCGAGGTCGCCCCCTACGGGCAGCCCCGAAGCGAGACGGGTGACAGTGACCTTGGTTTCGGCAAGGAGACGCTGAATATATAAGGCTGTGGTGTCACCTTCGACGGTGGGATTCGTTGCAAGGATAACTTCCGTGACTTCTCCGCTCCGTATCCGCTCCATCAGGGACTGAATAGAAAGCTGTTCGGGTCCCATGCCGTCCAGGGGAGATATGAGTCCCCCGAGTACATGAAAGAGCCCCCGGAACTCACGGGAATCTTCTATTATACGGACGTCCTGGGGCTGTTCGACCACACAGAGAAGGCTCCGCTCCCGCAAGGGGTTGGAACAGATGGGACAGGGGTCAGCTTCCGTATAGGCGCCGCAGACGGAACAGCGGCAGATGCGGTCATGAAGGCTCATGAGATCCTGCCCCAGACGGCGGCATTCACTGCGGTCACAGGCGAGCAGATGGTATGCGATACGGGAAGCGCTTTTTTTCCCTATCCCCGGCAGCCGGGAAAGGGACTCGGTGAGTTCCTCGATGGCGTTCATGTTCAGGCCAGCCCCGGAATTCCCATTCCGCCGGAAAGCGCTCCCCCTGCGAGAGGACCCAGCTTTTCCTTCATCGTCTCCCGCACCCGGGCTAGGGCGTCTGCGTGGGCGGCCACGATGAGATCCTGCAGCATCGGAATATCCCCGGGATTCACCGCAATCGGATCGAGATCCACCCGGACAACTTCAAAGAGACCGTTCACCGTTACCTTAACGATTCCCCCGCCGGAGGAACCTGTTTCGAGGATGAGCTTTATCTCCTCCTGAAATTTCCCGAACTGCTGCTGAATACTCTGTGCGTTTTTCAGAATATCAAACGGATTTATATTCATGTTCCCCTCCAAGTGGTACTATTTTATCGTTTACCAGGCAGGCGTCCTGCATTATACAATATTTCCTTTGAATACCTTGCATAAAAGCTCCACCTCTATCGGCACAGGCAATTCCTCGCCGGGAACAATCTCCTGACGGGAAAGCTGCACGTCGAAGCTCATATCCGCTCCGCATATATTCCGTATGACTTCTGTAATGACCGGAGATTCCTGCTGCAGCTGATTCTTCTGAAAGGGCTTCTCCGTCAATGCGGTCACTTTGTTACCAGTATAACTCCAGTCCATCGTATGCGCCAGTGCGGCTGCAACCATAGGCTTACTCCCCTGCAAGAGGGAAATAACCTGTTCACGGAGTTCCTCCGGAGCAGGCCGAAGGGATGAACGAGGAACGCTGGTCTGAGCAACACCCGCCTGGGGCGTTCTCACTTCCGAAGGCGGCGGCGCTGTAACTGCGGAAGGCGGAGGCTCATCAGGGGCTTTGTCCCGGAACACTTCCAGAGACTTATCCCGAGTACGCTCTGTAATCGGTTCCTCTTCCGCCGCAGGGTTTTTCAGGGCTGAAAAAGTGATATGCGGGGGGAGCGGTTTTTTCTCTCCAGAAGAGGCCGGGTATCCTACGGAATGCAGTCCTCCAAACTCGGATCCAGAGGATTTCTGCCCTCCGAATCCGGTTTGATCAAAAGGGCGGCTATCCCTCCGTTGAGGGATGTCTCTCTGAGGGGGCGAACCCGTCCGGGAAGGGACAGAGCCCGAAAGCAGTGATTTCGCTTCTTCTATCGCCTGACGAACTTCCGCAGTAGACACATACTCTGCAAGATGGGAGAGCCGTGACACCGCAAGTTCCAGTTCGTACCGGGGATCGAGGGAATACCGGATATCCCGATAGAGCTGGAGAAACAGGGAAAGTCCCCGTTCAAGCTGTGTGGAGTTCCATTTTTCGAGAACCGCTACAGAAAAACGCTGAGGGGAATAGCCCAGAAGGGATTCCTTGCGTATACCGTTCCGGAGCAATAACAAACTGCGCAGATAATCGGCGATGCTTCCGGTAAGCTGCTCCACAGAAACGCCGCCCTGTATCATACTGTCCAGCAAGTCGAGGGCAGATGCGGTATTCTCGGTAATACAGGCTTCCGCAAGGGCGTTGAGCTGCTCTACACCGGTCACAGCGAGCTTGTCCTGTATCTTTGCCATGGTCAGCTGCCCTTCGGAAAAGGCCGCAACCTGATCGAAGAGAGTATAAGCGTCCCGTGCACTCCCGGTAGCTTCCCGGGCAACCCAAAAGAGGGCTTCATCTTCGGCTTCGAGACCTATCTCGGATGCGGCGGCGGCGAGGAGACCCTTTATCTGTTCCACCGAGAGGAGCCTGAAATTAAAATGCTGACACCGGCTCTTTATGGTTGCCGGAACCTTATGCAGTTCCGTGGTAGCGAAAATGAAGATAACGTAGGGCGGCGGCTCCTCGATGGTCTTCAGCAGCGCATTAAAAGCGCTGGTGGAGAGCATGTGAACCTCATCGATGATATATATCTTGTACCTACAGGCGTTGGGCGGGAAAAGAACCTCGTCCTTTATCTGGCGGATATCGTTTACGCTGGTGTTGGAGGCGCCGTCTATCTCTATCACATCCATGCAGGAGCCCCGGGAGATCTCCTTACAGGCTGAACAGACGCCGCAGGGTTCCGCTGTGGGTCCCTGTTCACAGTTAAGAGCCCGTGACAGAATACGGGCGGCGCTGGTTTTTCCACACCCCCTGGGGCCGGAGAACAGATAGGCATGGGCGATTTTTCCGGTTTCTATTGCGTTTTTTAATGTGACTGCGACAAAATCCTGCCCGGCAAGCTCCCCAAAACGCTGAGGTCTCCG
>JAITWB010000106.1 GCA_031285525.1 Spirochaetaceae bacterium | reverse complement strand
TGAAACTGCGCCCGATAGTATCCCGCATACTGATATATGCCGAAGGGCGTCCGGCAAAGCGCAGCAGCTTAAGTTCCCCCCGCTCCCAATGTTCCCGGGTATCCGCTCCGATCCGTGAGAGGGGCAGATACCGGTACGACAGCTCCAAGGGCAGTCCGCAGCCGAGGTACGCCACCGGCTTTCCCCGCCTGTCTGTTTTGCGCGCAGTGAGCATCTGCACCGCCCTGATATACCACTCCCAGACGCCGCCGGGAACGGTAAACGCCCCGGGGAGCATCCCTGCAAAGAGGAAGTCCAGCTTGATATACCTGAATCCCCACTCGTTTATAACCCGCTCCATCACCGTATCGATATGTTCAATCACATCGTCCCGGCTCAGATCGAGGCAGAAATAATCTCCGCCCCAGGGAGGATTAAAGCCCGCCTTAACCGGCTTGCCCTTCGTGTTCCGCAGCAGCCATTCAGGCTTCCGGCTGAAAATCGGCGCCCTCCGGCTGACTGCAAAGGGAGCTATCCAGAGTCCCGGAATATATCCTTCCCCTTCGATCTTCGCCGTCACCGCTTCAAGCCCCGATGGAAATCGAAGCCGCTCCTGTTCCCAGTCTCCCACTTCCCGCTGCCAGCCGTCGTCGATCTGGAAGATAATTGGCTTCCCCTTCTGTATATACCGTTGATTGAGGAGATTCCCGTTTTTGTTCAGGGCATACAGCTCCCGGAGTATGAGGGTTTCATCTATATTATGGTAATGACTGTACCAGGATTCCCATCCCGCAGGAATAATCCGCTCCTCTTCTGCGGAGAGAAATTCTAACCCCGCAAAACGCTGAGCACGGCGATCTCCGTGCGCCGTCCCGTAGAGCTCTCCCATGATGCCCTTAAGTTCAAAAGGGCTCCGGGCATGAAAAAGCGCAATCTCTGCCATCTGCTCTCCGGGTTTCCACTTCTTTCCATAGGAATAGATAGTAATGACCACCGACAGACTTTTGGGATCAAAGGTATAATTTACCGGCGCCGTGTCCCGCCCTATGGAGGCAAAACCGAGATACTCCGTCCCGAACCGCAGCCACATGATAAAGCTCCCGGTTCTTGTCTTCTCTCTTGAAGGAACCAGCGGCGGATAGATATAGTTCTCCAGCGGCGGTATAACCGGAATATAGGAGGGGAACCTTTCTCCAGGAGCCAACTCCCACCCTGCCGACCAGGACTGCCATCCTGTAAGCTGGACAAAACACTCCCGTCTCCGCAGCTCTGCAAAGCTTAGTTGTTCAGAAGGAAATGGCTCTCCATCACCGGCTGAGGAACTTTGCACCACAGCGGTGCAGATATCTTCGAGGCTGAACGAGTCTATCACCCTCCTGCCGCTATCCGCTTCAAGAGCACCGGTTTCCCCGCTGTATGAGTAATGAAAAATGGACAACTTACACCCGTCCTGGGTGGAGAAAAGTGTTTTTTCCCGGTGTATGTCTTTGAGATTCAACGTTACCCCTCTCACTCCTCTTATCTAGGATACATCAATTCCAAAATTAAAGTAGCCAATTTTTTTACATCACCTTCAATAGTTCCTGTCATATATCGTTCATACACATCAATGTTATCTGGCGGGTTTAGGTTAAGGATATAACCTTTTTCAAAAGCAAGGATACGGATAAATTCTCTCTGGGTACGTCCATTGCCTTCCCGAAAAGGATGGAGGTAATTAATACTATCGAGTAAAACGGCTAGATGTTCAGCTATTTGAGGTTTGTCATGAGAATCAACTTTCCGGTATCCTTCAACAAGAGTATCCATATAAGCAAAGCCCTTGTCGAAAAAGTCAGTAGGAAAAAACGGTTTCCCTTGTTTACTTATCTCAACGGTTCGTTTTTGTCCTGCCCATTGATATACATCTTGGAATAAATGGCCATGAATATCAAGAAGAGAGGAAGCACTGTGTATAACGATAGGCTGTAATTCAAGTTCTTTTGCTCTCTTTATAACTGCAGCACTTTCAAAAAAGAGCAATCCCTCTGCATCAGTAATATCGACCAAATTTCGTAAAATCCCTGTTTTGGGGTCAGTATAGGTGTAGTCAGGATCAATATATTCATAATTGTTACGCATAGGCTTTTTCTCTGATTAATTGAACCAGTTGCCTCAACGTGATTTTATCGGAAAGATAGTCACGGATAATTTCTATGCTTCTTGGAGTAGGGGCAAACCCCTCAAACATTACTGATCCCAAAGCGTTTATAGAAGCGTCAAAACTGTCAACGGAGTTGAAATTAACACCCATGACAGTGTGGTTTTTTCGGTCGATTTCTATTGGTTTGTAGGACAATTAAGGCCTCCTAATATGCCTTTTTTATACTAACCCTTATCACCGACAGAATCAAGTCAAGAATGCAGACGTAGCCATTATATTCGTTCGCCGTTTCTACCTATGAATTGTCTAAAAGCAGGAAATGCGGTATAGTCACACGATAAGGAGTTTTCTGTATGATTTCTCTCGCCGTCTTTCTCGGCAATTATGGACGGCAGTACGCCTGTAATCGTCACAATGCCGCCTGGCTGTTTGCCGACGCTTTGCCCTTTTCAAACGAACTGAGCTGGCAGCGGAAATTCAAAGGGCAATATGCCGCCCTCGATCCGATCCGATTAGCAGAAAAGGCAAAAAATACTTACGCAGAGGCGGTTTCTCCCAACGGCGTTATACGTCCTACTGAAAACCTTCCCTCCCGCCTTTACTTTCTCAAGCCCGAAACCTATATGAACCTCTCCGGCGAAAGCATCGGCGAACTCGCTCGGTTTTACCGGATTCCGCCTGAGGAGATCCTCGTTATCCACGATGAGCTGGAACTGCCTCCGGGAACGGTGAGCCTCAAATGGTCGGGGGGACTCGGCGGACATAACGGACTGCGTTCCACAAAGGAAGTGCTGGGAACAGCCGACTTCTGGCGGCTCCGCATCGGGATCGGGCGTCCTGTTCACGGGGATGTGGCGGGATATGTGCTTTCTGATTTTACCGGAGATGAACAGATACTGCTTTCACAGATTTTTCCGGCTCTTTCGGATCTGTTTGCGAGGGTGCTTCTTGAGGGGCCTCAAGGGTATTTGAAAGGATGGGCGAAGAAAAAACTGGACTAGAAGGGTGCATACTGTTTCTTACCATTTATCGGCAAAGAACCGTTTTGAGTCCCGGTTCTCTGCCAAAAAAAGGTTCTTAGTTAGTTGTTGCTGCAGAATCCTGAGCCGGCGGCGGCGGTAACACTACGGTCACAAAGATGGTGCCGGAAGGTCCTCCAGCGGGTGTTCCCTTCTTTGTAATGGTCACTCTCTGCCGTTCGTTGATAAGGTTCGGTGAAAACCCTGTCGCCTCAAGCTGCTCAACCGGGATAACCACAGACCTTTTTTCGGTGGTGGTTCTGCCGGTATAGTTGCCCATAACCTGCATACCGGTGAGATCCAGAGTCTCTCCATATAAATAGGTTTCCTTATTCGGCGGTCTGTCTACCTGTATACTGGTAAGCCCCAGAAGTTCAATATCAAAGTTGGCGATTTTGCCGTTCTTTGTGACCGTAATGTGCTGATTTCCAATAAACGTTGGGTTATAACCCGTAATGTCCTGCATTGTTACACTCAGCTCTTCCTCGGGGAAGCCGTCCCATACACCGGTCACCCTGAGACCGGTCAGATCCAGCGCTTCGTCCTGGAGATACACAAGCTTTGTGGGAGCCTGAGCGATGTTAATCGCAGTCATTGCCCTGATATCAATATCAAAGACAGCTGTTAATCCTTCGTAGGAAACCGCAATGGTCTGTTTTCCGTCCTGGTTTTCTATAAATCCGGTAATGACACTCTGGGAAAGATCGATTCTATCACTGCCCATTTGATCCCATTCACCCCGCACCTCAAGTCCCGGCCAGCTGGGATTCGGTATTTCGCCGAGTTTGAAGATAGTGGTTCTCGGCGGAGCGGACACGGTCAATGTCTTCAATGCCATAACTTCGGTATCAAAGGAAACCACCTGGGTATTGATAATACCCACTCTGACAAGCACTGTTTGAGGTCCCGGAGTATGTTTATTAAAAGTGATACTGCTTTGACTCACAGAAATCGCTCTCGTTAATCCGTCTTTGTAGAGTCCATTAACTACGATTAATTTCGGATCAATATCCTGACCCTGACGGACACGGGAAGGACCGGTGACATTCGGATCCACACTGACCAGGGACATCGACGCACAGCCTGCCAGAGCAAAGCCGATTATCAACATCGCACCGCTGATAGCCAATAAGTTGAAACGCTTCATTGAAAAACCCCTTTATATCAAGACCAACTACAGGAAAAGTCATTTTCAGCGTATATAGGAATCGAGTTTGTTGTCAAGAGAGAAATTCATCGAAAAGGGGATGAAAAGAGAAATATCTATTGTTTTGAGATGGGATGCTGTATGATAAAGGAATATCCGGTCAATGAGTCTCCTGCCAAGGTACCGGCCTTCACAAGAGACTCAACCCATTCTGCCGATTCAAAGTGTCATTAGCTCACATGAGTAGTACTAACGTGAGTGAGCTACGCTAACTCTTAGAAAACCTGACCGTCCTCCTTCGGCAGGCTCGGCAGTCCGTCACGGAAACGCATGGAAGCGTGGGCTCCGTTACAGAAGGGCTTGTTTGATGACTGACCGCAGCGGCACAGGGCGACCCTGTTGCGAACCGTATACTCTTTGCCGTTTTCGCTTTTGATGCGGATGCCGCCCCGTACCCAGATGGGACCGCTTATCTTGAGAGCCGGATCCTGTATGATTCCGATAGACGGCTCAAAATGGGGTTCCATAGGTTTTCCGGTTTTCCGATCCCAGGCGATAAGGCGTCCCGCAGGACAATGTCCCGCTTCCCTGGCGACCAGTTCGATGTCATCCTCTGTTTCAGCTTTTTCGACGATGTTCCATATCCGTCCCTTGGCGTCGCAGAACCGTGCGTAGGCACAGTATTCTTCGTTATCGCTCAGGATAAGCATGGGGCCTTCAATGATTTCCGCTTTCTTTACGTCGAATTTCTCGGAAGCCGTGAGTTCCGGCTCCCAATCAGCGGATGAGTGAGAACCATCGCAGAAGGGCTTGTTGCGGGATTCGCCGCAGCGGCAGAGTGCACAGGGTTCTTTACTGTTATCGAATGTCTGACCTTCCTTATACCACCAAGCGTCTCCATCGCTATTCATGGTAATAATCTGTTGGTTAATCGGCGGATTACCAAAAACCAGATACGGACCGTCTTCTTCGATAAGGATGTAGAACTTTTCGGGAGCGAGGATCATCCCCTCGCTCTCCAGATGGGTTGGATGTTCCATTGTATTTCCTTACACATAAAGATCGAGCCGGCAGCT
>JAITWB010000097.1 GCA_031285525.1 Spirochaetaceae bacterium | reverse complement strand
CTATATCGCAAAAATGCTGATGAACAGGATGAGCGGCGAACTGGAATGTTTTAACAGGGAAGCGAATTCGTCCGAGCTGAGTTCAGCAGAACTGACTTCTACCGAACTGAGTTCGGACGAACTCGGAGGTTTCACCGTAAGATTATTTATAAGACTATCGGGATAAACTATAAGAAGATGGACAGAGGTGGACAACTCGTTTAATAATAGTAACATCATATCTTGAAATAAGAAGGAGAGAGTCATGTTAGAATACTCATTACACGATAATGCGCTGGCCGGAGCCCCAGAGGATATGTCGGCGCAGATCCACCCGACAGGCAGCTACAACCGCGAAGCTTTTATCAACCTGATGCTGCAACGGGGAACACTGGTAACGAAAACGGACATCGTTGCGGTGTTCAACAACATGGAAGAGACCGCATTGTCTATTATTCAAAACGGCGGAACAATCAACCTCCCCCTGCTGAACACGAGCTTTTCCATTACCGGGGTGTTTGAGGGAGCAGCAGATGTATTTGACTCGGAACGGCACAAAGTGAATATACTTGTACGGAAAGGCAAAGCGCTTAAAGAACTGGAAGACAGCATACAAGTATCAAAGGTATCCAGAGCGCCCCTTTCTCAGCCTATCATCCTTGAAGTGAAAGACAGTACAAGCGGTACAACAAACGCTATTCTTACCCCAAACGGAGTTGTGAAAATACAGGGAAGCACCATCAAACTTGCCGGAGATAAAGAAGCAGTAGGCTTGTACTTCGTCTCTGAAACCGGTACAGAATTCAAAGCTACAAACATTATCACGAACAAACCATCACAGCTCATTGCAGCAATCCCCGCACTCACACCGGGGATGTACAGAATAAAAATAGTCACCCAACACACCGGCGGCAAAAACTTGAAAACCCCCAAGGCAACAGTATACGACAAACTCTTTACCGTAGCGTAAAAACACCACTGCCCTATGCAATTACCCTGCACTAACGCATAAGGCAGGGTTACGCTACGCATAAGGTAATGTTACACTAACACATAGGACACTGATACGCTAACGCATAGGTTAGTATTATCCTAACGTATAGGTTAGTGTTATCATAACACATAGGTTAGCGTTACCATGATGCCCAGGTAAAGGCCTCTTTACCGCAGTATCTTCTCCATAGCCCTGCCTTTCGCCAACTCGTCCACCAGCTTATCCAGCCAACGAACCTTCTGCATCAGCGGATCATCGATATCCTCCACCCGGACACCGCACACAGTCCCGGTAATCTTATCGACATGAGGATTCATCGCCGGAGCCTCAGCAAAGAACGTCTCGTAATCAACCTCTTTCTCGATCTGCGCTTGCAACGCCGCCCGGTCATACCCGGTAAGCCAGCAAGTAACGACATCGACCTCCTCCCTGGTACGCCCCTTCCGCTCCGCCTTCTGCACCAACAACGGATACACAGCAGAAACCTTCATCCGATACACCCGCTCATTCCTCCCCTCCCCTTTGCTCCCTGCTCCCTGTTCACTGCTCATTGTCCACCCCTCTCCTGTATAGTAACAGCCACCCTGTCCCCCGGCTGTTTACCGATTTTAGCCCGTATACTCTTGAGTACCCCAATAATATAACAGACCGAGCCGTCATCGTTCTGCACCCCCATGTTGACAACGCTCCCGTCATAAGGCTCGCCATCAAACGTCGCATGAACCTTCACCCGCCCCTTACCAAACTCCGCTCTGACATCATACGGAAAGGCAACATAAGCTCCCCCCTTATCAGCACTCTGAATAACCCCCTCAAACTCATACACTTTGCTATTTGCTCTCTGCTCTTTGCTCTCTGCGCCCTTCTCCCTGCTCTTTTTTTTCCCCGCTGACTTGGCAGTTGCCGCAGCAACCCGCCAGCGAGTAATCTCCGCTATAAGGTCATACGGAACCGGCTTGTCCAACGGAAACTGAATCGTCCCCTTGGCGGTATGATAGGCGGTCAGCTTATCAGCAAAGACCGAAGAAGCCTCTCCTCCGGGAAAGATACTCACGTGTTTCTTAAAGGCTGCAAAGTGGATAAGATTCTCATCCTGCCAAAAGGTCGGCATCTGCCAGGAGATCTTCTCCGTCGAATCAGGCGCGGCTTCACGGATAGTCTCACGGATTTGACGCAGAATCGGCTGAACTGCTTCGGGCTGTTCGGCGATATAGGCATCGATGGTAGTCGATTCACCGCAAAAGTGACTTTGATCGGTGTTCTTAAAAGAGCGGTTGCATTTGGGGCATTGCCACATGGTTGGTCTCCTCACTTGGTAGTTTAGTATAGCATACTTTTTCCAATAGTCCGAATTCTTGTGCATATCAGCACTGTCTTTATTACGGGTTTTGGGGCATCATAGAGGTATTACCGGGTGCGGCACGCTGTGCGGATGCGCCACAAAGGAGTCTCTATGCAAACCATTACCTTTCCCTCAGCCGATGGAATACTGATAACAGCGGATCTGTATATATCTTACCCCAAAACAGCGCCGATGATCCTTCTTTGCCATCGGGCAAATTGGTCACGGGGTGAATATCGGGAAATAGCGCCTATACTTTCGGATATGGGATTCAATGCGGTTGCCATAGATCAGCGGTCGGGGGATACTATCAACGGCGTGGATAATGCGACAAAAGCCGCCGCAGTGGCAGCGGGGAAGCCGACGCAGTTTGTCGATGCGATTCAGGATATTCAGGCGGCGGTGGATTATGTGAAGGCGATCTATGCGCAAGGGACTTTTATCCTCTGGGGCTCTTCCTATTCTGCAGCGCTGTCCCTGAGCGTCATCAAAAACAACCCCGGTAGGATAGACGCCGCTTTAGTGTTCTCACCGGGGGATTATTTTGCCGATCAGGGGAAGCCTGCGGACTGGATCGCCACGGAAGCGAAGGATGTGACTATTCCCCTATTCTTCACCTCAAACGATACCGAAGCGGAACAGACCCTTCCCATCTACCGGAATATTGCGTCGGCAGACAAGGTCTACCGTCTCCCTTCCGTCGAAAGCCGGCATGGCTCCGAGGCTTTGTACGCCTCGAATCCTGCCAGCCTCTGGACATGGAAGGGGGTCAGTCACTTTCTTACAAAGTTCGGACAACCCGGAAGCCGATAATGTAATCCCGGGAATACGGATTGTTGTAGTCCCGGTCTGCCGAACGCAGGTATACCGCAACACTGAACCAGCCTCCTCCGCGAATCACACGGCTGGATCCGGTCGGTGTACCCGTTGGGTTCGTCTGCGTTTCACCCTGAATATCGCCAAACCAGTCCCAGCACCATTCAGACACGTTCCCGAGCATATCATATAAACCGTAGGCATTTGCGGCTTTCAGTCCGACTTCACGGGTCATCTTCTTACCGTTATCCCTATACCATCCAGCAGCGCTTATGGCATCTTCCGTATCAGTACCGGCCCGGTACGAAGTCCCGGCACGGCAGGCATACTCCCATTCAGCTTCTGTCGGCAGTCGATAACCGTCGGCATCAAAGTTGCAGGTAATGGCATTCCAGTCGCTATCAGACCGTCTGGGCACCGCTCCCCACTTTCCAGGATCGGTCTCTCCGCCTTTGCTATATGCAGGAGTCAAACCTTCCATCATGCTCAAGGTATTGCAGAATACTATCGCATCATACCAGCTTACGCTTTCCACAGGACGGTTTTCCTGTACATCTCCAGCCGTATAGCCTCTCGATTCCACTTGAAAATGACTCGGGTTACTCCCCATCACCGCTTCGTACTGTCCCTGGGTTATCTCATATTTGCCCATGTAAAAACCATTCGTCAGCCGTACCTTATGGAGGGTTTCATCAGTTGTATGCCCCTCTTCACTTTCTGGACTTCCCATATCAAAGGTTCCGGCCTCTATCAATACCAATGTGCCTGCATACTCGCTCTCAACTTCGACAATCTTGGTAGCGCACCCAACGGCCATAACTGCAAATGCCAGTACCGCACTCATCAAGAACAGTTTCCTTTTCATACCTGTCATTCCTCCTTTACAATGCTTATCGCATCCGGTAATGGAGGAATGATATTTCATGAGTATGGAGAAATACAGTGCAAAAATGCACAAGTATTCGACTTATCGGAAACCCTTCACGAAGACCAAGGGCGGACAACACGGAAGCCCGTATCACCGTCCTTAAAAAACGCACTGTTGAAGTTTCGATCCGCTGAACGCAGATATTCCGCAACAGTAAACCAGTCTCCGCCGCGGAATATGCGGCCGGCTCCGGTCGGTGAGCCTGTTGGGTTCGTCTGCGTTTCTCCCTGAAGTTCGCCGAACCAGTCCCAGCACCATTCAGACACGTTGCCGTACATATCACATACACCGTACGCATTCGCCGTTTTCAGTCCTACTTCGTGGGTCATCTGATTACTGTTATCCCTATACCAGTCAATCGTGTTTATGGCATCTTCCGTATTGTACATCTTGTCAGTTCCTGCCCGGCAGGCATACTCCCATTCAGCTTCTGTCGGCAGTCGATAGCCGCTGGCGTCAAAATCGCAGGTAATGGCATTCCATTCGTTATCAGACTTTTTGGGTACCGCTCCCCACTTTCCGGGATCGGTCTCTCCGCCTTTGCTATATGCAGGAGTCAAACCTTCCATCATGCTCAGGGTATTGCAGAATACTATCGCATCATACCAGCTTACGCTTTCCACAGGACGGTTCTCCTGTACCTCTCCAGCCGTATAGCCTCTCGATTCCACTTGAAAATGACTCGGGTTACTCCCCATCAGCGCTTCGTACTGTCCCTGGGTGATCTCATATTTCCCCATGTAAAAATCATTCGTCAGCCGTACCTTATGGAGGGTTTCATCAGAAGTATGCCCCTCTTCACTTTCTGGACTTCCCATATCAAAGGTTCCGGCCTCTATCAATACCAATGTGCCTGCATACTCGCTCTCAATTTCGACAACCTTGGTAGCGCACCCAACGGCCATAACCGCAAATGCCAATACCGCACTGAGCAACGTGTTGCTCAACAGTGTACTGCCGCACATTCCCTTCAAGAACAGTTTCCTTTTCATACCTATCATTCCTCCTTTACAATGCTTATCGCATCCGGTAATGGTTGAATGGTATTCTATGATTAGGGAGAAAAACAGTGAGGATGTACAGAATAATTCGACTTATCGAAAGCTCTTTGCCGCCCCGCGGTAGCTCCGAGGTGACATTAAATACTTCTGACGGAATATCCGTTCGAAATGGCTGATGTCGCCGATGCCGACCCGTTCAGTTATTTCTGAAACCGTGAGGTCTGTATTGACGAGCATCGCCGAAGCGATTCTGAGGCGGAGGTCGATGAGATAGGCGATTGCGGTCATGCCGGTTTCGGCACGGAATTGTCTGTTTAGGCTGGTTCGGTTGGTACCGAATTCCCTGGCGATGTCATCCAGGGAAAGCTTTGTATTATAGAAGCGCATGATAAAGTCGAGGAGGGGTTTGAACTCCGGGGAAACCGTCAGCGGCTCAGGAAGGAGGTCAACGTTATTGGTTAGAGGGCGTTGTCTGTCCGCATCCTGAAGCTGGACGATGAGAAAGAGCAGTTCCGTCAGGTATGAGCGGGCGCGGCAGGGCCACCAGCCGGTTTCCTGTTCCGCCAGTTCACGGCGTATGGAAACGAGGAGTTCCCGAACCCGCACCGATGATTCCGGGCTTATATGGTTGATAGGCGGAGCGGCATCCCCGGCAAATGCCCGCAAGAGGAGGCTGTTTTCGATAACCCCCGGAGGCAGATCTGTCCCTCTTTGGCGAAAGTTCTCCATGGTAAGGTTCTTGTGAAGCGCCCCGGGATGAAAGTAGAGTACATATGCTTCCGGCAATGCAGCATTCTGCTCTACACCTTGCCCGGAATGTTGCTGACGGCAGACGAAACGGCTTTTTTCATTTACCGCTATGAGACAAGGCGCAACCCAGGGATGCAAAACCCCGTCGATTTCGCAGGCACCAGCCCCCTTCTCGATAAGGATAATCCGAAACCGCTCCGGAATAGACTCCTCCGGTATATAACCACCCTCATAGAACATAACCGCCAACGGCTCAACCCGCCCCTTTACATTCCGTCCCTCCGTACTAAACCGAACATCTTCCATAACCCCTCGCCCTCTTCTCCTTTCTTTGCTCCCTGCTCTTTTGTACCTTACCCCTTCGTCCATTGTATTTCCATACTGCAAAACTCATCAGCAGAATTTGCTTCCGCCCCG
>JAITWB010000090.1 GCA_031285525.1 Spirochaetaceae bacterium | reverse complement strand
GTATCAGCCTCCCAGATAAGCTGCCTTCACTGCATCGTCCGTCATCAATTCAGCAGCGGGACCGCTTTTTATTACCTGTCCGGTTTCGAGGATATACCCCCGCACAGCAATACCCAGCGCCTTAAAGGCATTCTGCTCAACCAAAAGAATCGTGGTACCTTCGGAGTTAATCCGGGTGATAATGGAAAATATTTCATCTACCAGAATCGGCGCAAGCCCCATGGAGGGTTCATCGAGCAAGAGAAGCCTGGGTTTAGCCATAAGCGCCCGCCCAATGGCAAGCATCTGCTGTTCCCCGCCGGAAAGGGTACCCGAAACCTGACGCATACGCTCCCTCAGCCGGGGAAAGAGGTCGTACACCTTTTCCATATCCTGCCGGATACCTGAGCGGTCATTCCGGGTAAAGGCACCCATTTCGAGATTATCCTTCACCGAGAGATTGGCGAAAATACGCCGTCCTTCAGGAACATGGATCAAACCGGAACGGACTATTTTGTCAGCACCAAGAGACGATATATCTTCTCCGTCAAAAGTCACCGTACCGCCGGTCTTTTTCGTAATATTGGAAATTGCGTGAAGGGTCGTTGTTTTGCCTGCACCGTTTGAGCCGATGAGGGTAATGATCTCACCCTCTCCTACTTCAAAGGAAACACCCCTCAGCGCCTGAATCGCTCCGTAATGTACCACAAGATCAGAAACCTTAAGCATCTACCGCCTCCTCGCCGAGATACGCCTTAATAACCGCAGGATTCTTCCGAATCTCATCGGGAGTACCCGAGGCGATCAGCCTCCCGTAGTCAAGAACCATGAGCCGCTCGCAGATACCCATAACCAGATGCATATCATGTTCGATCAGTAGAATAGTTAGATGAAATTCCTTCCGGATAAACGCAATCAACTTCATCAGCTCATCGGTCTCTTGAGGGTTCATACCTGCGGCAGGTTCATCCAACAACAACAGCGAAGGGTTCGCCGCCAAAGCACGGGCAATCTCCAGCTTTCGCTGTTCTCCGTAGGGAAGATTTTTTGCCAGTTCATGCTTCTTATCTGCGATCTTAAAGAGCGAAAGGAGCTGTTCCGTCCGTTCGATCATGCGCACTTCATCGTTATAAAAACGGGGCAGCCGGAACAGCACATCTATCGGATTTGCCTTTCTCCCGGAGTGAAGGGCGATTCTCACATTATCCTCCACCGTCAGATTACTGAAAAGCCGAATATTCTGAAATGTCCGGGCAATACCTATCCTGTTGAGATTAGCCGGGGTCATCTTCCCCACTGAGTGTATCTTGTCCTGCCTATCCCAAAAGGTTATCTCCCCTTCTGTGGGTGTATATATCCCAGAGAGCATATTGAACACCGTTGTCTTTCCAGCGCCGTTTGGCCCGATAAGCCCCAAAAGCTCACCGTGGTGTAACTCGCAGGAGAAATTGCTGACAGCCCGGAGTCCGCCGAACACGATCGAAATATCAACAGCCTGAAGCAGCAGTTCATTTTTACTGTTCATCATTCCCTCCAGAGCCATGAGTTCGGCTTACAGATCGATTCTTATGCCAGACACTAACACGCTCCCAGACTTTTACAAAAGAGAGCTCCCGTGTTCCCAGCAACCCTTGAGGACGGAAGAGCATGACGAAGATGAGGATAAGCGGATAGATGAGCAGCCGATAATCCTGCAGGAACCGCAAAAACTCCTGCAGGTAGGTAAGCACATAGGCCGCCAACACAGCGCCGGTCATGGAACCCATTCCGCCGAGGACAACAAAGATAAGATAATCGATACTCTTATTGAAGGACGCCACCTCGGGCTGTACAAACCCGATAACCATGGCATACAAAGCCCCGCCGATACCGGCAATGAGGGAAGCGATAACAAACCCTATCATCTTATAGCGGAACACACCGATACCATTGGAATTCGCAGCGATCTCATCCTCACGAACCGCCAAAATAGCCCGTCCGTAGGTAGATCTCAGAAAATTCTGAAGCAGTATCAAGAGAATCGCTAGAATCGTCGTTATGATAAAAAATGACAGATCCGGATACAAGGCGAGCAGCGTAGTAAAGCGCTTTCCGTTTGCCCCGCCGGTTATCGCTTTAAGGTTAACCAACACAACCCGGATGATCTCTCCAAAACCCAGCGTAACAATGGCAAGGTAATCCCCAGAGAGCTTGAGGGTGGGAAATCCAATAATAAACCCAAAGAGACAGGTAAAAAGACCAGCCAGGACAACGCTTGCCGCAAGGGGAATCCCCATATCAAGATTAAAGAAGATACAGGAGTAGGCTCCTATAGCCATAAACCCCGCCTGCCCGAGGGAAAGCTGTCCGGTGATCCCGGTAATCGTATTGACGCTGATAGCCAAAATAGCGTTCACCCCTCCCAGGGTGATGATCTGCGCCGTATAGGCATCGATGACATTCAGTTTTATCAACACCGTCGGCACTACCACCGCAAGAACCGCCGCTATTCCAGGGACAAGGATGTTTTTTTTGTTCCGTTCCATAGCTTACACCTTTACCCGTATCTTCTTACCCATTATGCCCGTCGGTTTGACCAGCAGAATGACGATCAGGATCGAAAAGGAAATGGCATCCGCATACTGGGATGAAAGGAATCCCTTGGTCAGGGTCTCTGCAATGCCGAGAATAAAACCGCCCAACATCGCCCCCGGCACCGAACCGATACCGCCGAGAACTGCGGCAACGAAGGCCTTGAGTCCCGGCATGGTTCCCATAGTCGGAGAAACCTGGGGATAGGCGCAGGCAAAGAGCACACCCGCAGCAGCAGCGAGAACCGAACCGAGAGCAAAGGTAAAGGAAATAGTACGGTTCACCGAGATACCCATGAGGCTTGCCGCCTGCATATCATAGGAAACCGCCCGCATCGCCTTACCCCGCTTGGTATAGTTGATAATATAATTAAGCGCCAGCATAAGAACCGCCGACGAAATGATGACAATGATCTGTATATTAGAAATCGAAAAAAGCCCGAAAGAAATAGAAGAGGTTGCAAGCATCGGAAATTGCTTGGGATTGGGACCGATAAAGGGCAGCACTCGGGCACCGTTCTGCAAAATAAGAGAAACAGCGATAGCCGTAATAAGAGAGTTAAGCCTCGGCGCACCCCTGAGAGGACGATAAGCAAACCGTTCTATGAGAACACCCAAGACTCCGCAAATGAGCATCGCAAAAACGAAGGCAAACACAAGGGAAAGCGGAGAAAGACCGAACCATTGCAGCACGAAATAGCCCGCATAGGCTCCGACCATCAGAATATCTCCGTGGGCAAAATTGATCAGCATCACAATACCATACACCATGGTATAACCGAGTGCGATCAGGGCATAGATACTCCCCAAAGACAACCCGTTTATCAGCTGTTGTAAAAAAATGTTGGTTGATTCCACCCTATTTCCTCATTTTATCTGAAATAACAAAGGATATCCGGTTTTGCACCAACTCCTGCAGATACTATTTCCACCTGCAAAGAATCAAGTCCAAATCCGGATACCCTTCACGTCACAAAAAGACTGTTATACAAAAATCATCAGGGATTAACTGTTGTCTTGTATACAGGCTTGAGTTTTCCGTCATCGCCCTTTACGATCTCCATCATAACAGCAGATTTGATCGGGTTTCTCTTGGCGTCAAAGGTCAGGTTACCGGTAACATAGCTGCCGTTTGTCTGCATCAGCGCATCCCGGACTGCCGCAGAATCAGCGGAACCAGCACGGACAATAGCATCCTTGAGCATGTTCATTGCATCATACCCAAGAGCGGCAAAGGAAACAGGATCTGAACCGTATGCATTCCGGTAGGAAGTAACAAAGTTTACCACCTTAGGATCGGTAGAATCTGCTGCATAGTGGTTTGAATAGAAACCATTCAGAACCTCGTCGCCAGCATTCTCTGTGAGACCATCCCA
>JAITWB010000059.1 GCA_031285525.1 Spirochaetaceae bacterium | reverse complement strand
TCGATCTCTTCCCAGCGTCCCCTTCTTGCCGGCTTTCTGCCGATATCGTTTGCGCTCTCTTTTACTTTCCTTTTAAACACCAGCATTGTGCACTCCTTTAGTTCTCTAAAGAGTTTTGTGTTCTTTAGAGAGTGTATTGTATATTTGCAGTTCGATCCAGTTATGAAACGAACTTCTATACTATCTACTCGGGGATAGATGGCTGTTTTCAGTAAAAATGAGAAAAAATTCGTCACTTTTCTTGGCAGATCGGGAGTTTTTACTCATGACAAACCCATAAAGCCGTGAGAGAATAAACAATGGCATTGCATAGCAGTGACGTTTAAATACAATACATCATACAAGGAAGGAAAGGCAACAATAATCCGTATGAGCGCTTCACCTGCTTCGGCTTGCGCGTTCTCCGCATCCAGAATTAAGAGCGAAGGCTGGAAAGGACTTTCGGGTGAACTCAAGGGAGTTTGCCCGGGGGGCGAAAGCTGGACGGACTTGAGCAAAAGAGCAAATAGAAGATAGAAAAGGAAGGAACGGGGGCGAAAGCTCTTGGGGCTTCCAGGTCAGGCAGCTTTTCTGCCGTTTATCGGGAGATGGACGGCGGAAAAGTGTGGGAAAGCAATATATGTCTAGCGTCCTCTGTTTTTTACTTTCCTCTTGGTAACAGGCAGAGGGTTTCAGTCCTTTTGGTTCATCAGGCTAATCAACGTATTTCCCTGCGCAACCAATTTTTTTTCCTGCGCAGCCGTTCAAGATTTCCTGCGCAGCCAATTTTTTTTCCTGCGCAGCCGTTTTATTTTCTTTTCTCCCTGCTCTTTTCTCTTTGCTCTTTTTCCTAGTACTCCACCTGTTCTTCGGTGTAATAGGTGATTTTGGAGTTAATCCGCTCGACAATAATCGGATATCCTGTGGAGGTCTCTTTTTTCGTCTTCGTATGCACCTGCAGGAAACGCCGCTCCTCTCCTGATATGATATCCGGGGAAATACGGCGTATCGATTCTATCGCATCCTGCAGTACAGAGCCGATGGCAGTGTACAGTACAGAAAGGACATCATCGGGAATCTTTCCGACAAGAGAATGGGGTGAAATACGGGCTGCCCAGAGGATCTCGTCGGCGTAGGCATTGCCGATACCCTTTACAATATGCTGATCGATGAGAAAAGCCTTTATATTCATTCGGGATTTCTTATGGGCGATACCCAAAAAATAGGCTAACGTAAAGAAAGGATCAAAGGCATCCGGGGTTTTGTCGGCAACAGGCATGTACCTAATCGTACAGAGGCTTCCGGGATCGCTGAACACCAGCGATTCATTCTCAAAGTTGAAAGAACATATTCCGTACGGAATGGTCTCTACAGCAGTCTTTTCGACAATCGACATTTTACCGTTGAGCATTAAGTGGGCGGCAGCCGCCCTGCCCTCGCCGAAATCAAAAAGCAGTTCCTTCCCTACACGATGGATTCCGAGGAGAACACGGTTCTGCAGGCTCTCTGTTACGATACGCTCTGGAGCGAGTACCTTCCGTACATTAAAAACAGAAAAACTCACAAGCCGCTTCGATGTTATACTATTGTAGACATTTGTCTTGAAAATCTCTAAATCAGGTAATTCAGGCATGGGCTTTCATGTACTCCGCAAGGATTTCCGCCGCACAACGGACAAGTTCTCCGCAGGGACGCTTCCTGTACCAGCCGGGACTGCGTTCTGAAGGAGCAGGCTCTGTTCCGGTATCAGAGGAATCAGAGTTCTGAGAAACTTCGTTTCTCGGAATGCCTGCCAGCAGTTCACGGCAGATAATGCTCCCGTTTTCCTCACGGAATTTACCCGCCAGCTCCTGGATACGGGCGTAGTGATCACGCTTTGCCCCTCCGTCCTTCGGGTCTGTATAGCCGTAGAGCAGCCCTGCGATTCCGCACATTCCCGACACAGCGCCGCAGACCTCCCGCAGCCGACCAAGCCCTCCTCCAAAGGAAGAGGTAAGCCGAAGCAGCATTTCAGTATCCATCCCTGAGTCCTGAGCAAACGCCGCCGCTACTGCCTGGGCGCAGTTATAGCCTTCCTTGAAAAAACGTTCTGCCTCTTCACCTTTCTGTAAGATATAGTCTCTATCATCAGTCATAGCAACTCCATTGGTTATGCTTCTACCGCAGACTGCGGCGCATAGAGTGCCGCAGTCGTCAGAATCTGTTCCTGTATCTCAGGAGAAAGCTGTGAGGGCTCAAACAGCGGTTTCCCCAGATAATAGCCCTGCATATAATCAACCCCTAAGGATATAAGCATCTCCATCTCACCCCGGGTCTCCACACCTTCGGCGAGGATCTTTATCCCCATATTCCGGGCATAGCTTATCAGGTTCTGCACGATATATTGCTTCTTGGTATCCAAATCGATACTGGTGATGATGGACATATCGATCTTCACAAAATCCGGCCGCACCATCAACAAAATCAGCTCGTTATTATAGCCTGAACCAAAATCATCAATGGCTATCTTCCCCCGCCAGAGCGCTATGAGTTCCTTCTTTTTAAGGGTACAATCCTCATCGGACTGATCCCCCTCAAGCAATTCTATGACGATCCGATCGAGGAAGGGGCGGTATTTTGTCTCAAACTCATCGAGATCCTGATCGTTCAACACATAGCTGGGAACTGAATTGATAAACAACAGGGTATCCCCAAACAGCTCCTCATGGGCGGCATAACACTCAAGAGCCTTAAACCAGGTCAGCCGCTCTATCTGATAGAGCTTCGCCTGAGACCGGGCAAGCCTGATAATATCCTGTGGAGAAGAAAGATTCTCACTCTGGCTTCTCATAAGCGCCTCATAGGCATAAATCGCCCCCGTTCTGGCGTCAACGATGGGCTGGAACGCATATTTAAGCAGTTCCTCATCGATGATCTTATCCAGCTCACCCTTACAGGTAAGGAGGAACGAATCCCGGTGATAGTTTCTCTCGTCAAACTCGAAATAGGTTCCCTTGAGGGTATTCTTTATCTCATACATGGCGAAATCGGAGAACCGGGCAAGCTCTTCATAGGTCTGAGCGTTATCGGGATACCAGGCAATGCCGGCGGAGGCCCGCACCTTGACATTCTTCCCGTCAGGAAGGGTAAGCCAGGTATTCTGCATCTTCTCCTGAATCTGCTCAATTATCCGCCGTATCTCATCCTTTGAATCGTACTCATACAGGAAAGCAAAAAACTCATCCCCCGACATACGGGCAACAATACCCCTATCCATAGAGAGATGACGAATAAAATCTGCCATCGTAGAGATATAGATATCACCCATATCGTGACCGTAGGAATCGTTTATGTATTTAAGGTTATCCAGATCCCACATAATAAAAGCGCCCACACCCTCAGGATTCTCGGCAAGTTTCTTAGTCACCAATGCACGGAAGGCATGGCGATTCAGAAGCTTTGTCAGTCCATCGTAATCCCGGTCATGTTCGATCTTCCGCTTCTCCAGGGTTTCCTCGGTCACATCGGTAATAATCCCCAGAGTCTTCTCCATGGAGCCCACCATCTCGCGCTTAATCCGTATCCGTATCCAGTGCTGTTCTCCCAAATCATCTACTATGCGGTACAGATCTGCGTCCTCTGCATCAGGGTCGGTGGTCACTGCAGCCATACGCCGTTCAAAGATCTCCTTACTGATATACAAGCCCTGCTCTCCCGGTATCTCCGAGCCGGTTACATCGAAGAAGGAATCGGAACAATACACCCGGTCTGAACCCTGTTGGTACATAAAAACCGTAATAGGCATATTAAGCAGACTAATGACCTGGGACATCCGGGAAGCGGAAGTCGCCACATCCCTGCTGAGAGCCTCTACGGCAGCCGTAAGCTCATCCACCTCATTGATATTGCATCGGGGCAATTTTATCGGACCATCGGGATCGCTCCTGCGAACCCGTGCCGCCAGTCCCACGATCGGACGGGTAAAGGCAACCGCTGCTATTCCGACACCGATAATACCGATGAGCAAAGACACAACAAGCGAAATAAACACCGAATTCATCACATTGATCGAAGCCGAAAAGAGATCACTGCGATCGATCAATCCAAGCAGCACCCACTGCTCCATTTCAAAGGGAGTATTTACATCATAGAGATCAAAATACTGCATACACCCATACACACCTGCCCTGGAAGTAGTCGGGTATATAGATCCCATGTACGGCTCATTTTCAAAAAGAACTACCCCGCCGCTTCCCGGCATAGCCCGGCTGGAATAGGGTGATTTCGAGGATATAATAATATCGTACTCCGGCTTGTCAGGAGAAGTAAGCCCCACCAGATACGTACCATTGCGTTCCCGGTTTAATTCGCTGTACGGGAGCATCGAGTGCAGATAATCCAGTGATATTTCAACCCCCAGCACACCGTAGGGTTCCTCGTCCCTTCTTCGGAGGGG
>JAITWB010000033.1 GCA_031285525.1 Spirochaetaceae bacterium | reverse complement strand
GAGGATACGCTTTCCGCTGGCGGTGTAGAGATAACACCCCCGCGCCCGGCGGACATAGCCATAACGGAGGGTTATCTCCTGTGCATAATCGATAGGTTCTGTCATACAACCGCCGTCAGATTATTCAGCACTTTTCCAGTTCCTTTTTGAGCAGTTCCGTCGCAATCGCCGGATTCGCCTGCCCTTTTGATTTTTTCATCACCTGCCCCATGAGCCAACCCAGGGCGTTTGATTTTCCGCTTTTATAATCTTCGATAGCCTTGGGATTCGCCTCAAGGATCTCTTTAACAATAGCTTCGATAGCCCCGGAATCGGCAACCTGTGCCATATGCTCCTCGGCAATCACCGTTTCTGCGGTTTTTCCGGTTTCCAGCATCAGGGCGAACACGTCCTTTGCCTGCTTTCCAGTAATCGTTCCGTTGGATACCGCATTCGCCAGCCCTGCAATGTGGGCAGGGGTCAAGCCGAATTGATCGATGGTGATGCCCCGGACATTGAGTACCCCCAGAACCTCTCCCAGTATCCAGTTGGCAACCCGCTTGGGCTCCTTTGCCTTCGCCGCCGCTTCCTCAAACCAGAGGGCAAGCTGCCGGGTTCCTGTGAGGGTCTGCACATCGAAGTCCGAAAGTCCGTACTCCCGTTTAAGCCGCTCCCGTTTGGGCTGAGGCAGCTCCCCGACGAGACTACGGGTATGCTCTATCATCTCTTCGGAAACAGAGAAGGGTTTGATATCCGGTTCTGCGAGGAAACGATAATCGATAATCGCTTCCTTGGTACGCTGGATAATAGTTTCTTTTTTTGCTTCATCCCAGCCGAAGGTACGCTTAAAGCCGAGGGTAAATGCCTGCCGGGTATTGGTATTCTCAAATTCCTGTAACTGCCGCTGAATCTCATAGGTACAGGCTTCCCGGATTGCCCGGAAAGAGTTGAGGTTCTTTACTTCCGAAATAGGGGTACGGAATTCCTTTCCGTTTTCCCACACCTTCAGGTTGATGTTGGCGTCGCAGCGCATGGATCCTTCTTCAAGGTTTCCATCGGTCACATTCACGTAGCGCAGTATTTCCTGGAGGGTTTGCAGAAACAGCGCCGCTTCTTCGGGACTGGACATATCCGGGCGGCTGACGATTTCAATCAGCGGTGTTCCAGAACGGTTATAGTCGATATAACTATAAGAGCCCTCAAGGTGCAGGCTCTTGCCGACGTCTTCTTCCAGGTGAATCCGTTCGATCCGCACCTTCATTGAAGTTCCGTCTTCCTTAAAAAGTTCCACAAAACCATCATGGCAGAGGGGCAGATTGTCCTGACTGATCTGATAGCCCTTTACCAGGTCGGGATAGCAGTAGTGCTTCCGGTCGAATTTCGTGAACCTGGTGATTTCGCAGTTCAGGGCATGACCTGCCACCGCCCCCAGCTCTACATAACCCGTACTCGGCCGGGGCATGGCTCCGGGAAGTCCGAGACACACGGGACAGACCCTGGTATTCGGCATACCTCCGTAGCGGTTTTCGCATCCGCAGAAGGCCTTTGTCTTTGTCAAAAGCTGGCAGTGAATCTCGCAGCCTATTATAACCTCATAGCGTTCCACACTCATTTGGCTGATTCCTCCCATGCCTGCGCTATCCCGAGGATGGCACTTTCAGAAAAATGCTTTCCTGCAAACTGAATCCCAATGGGAAGTCCCGTTGCGGTCTTTCCTGCCGCAGTTTTTCCTGCCAGAGCGCGATCTGCCGGAACAGAAATCGACGGAATCCGCGCAAGGTTGACGAAGACGGTAAACATATCGGACAAGTACATCGCCAGGGGGTCGTTCACCTTCTCTCCCAGCTTGAACGCCGGAGCCGGAGCGGTGGGGCAGAGGATGATATCCCTGTCCGAAAGCACAGCGCTTATCTCACGCTGAATCCGGGCCCTGACGGAGAGAGCCTTTTTATAGCAGTCCCCGGAAAAAGTCGTTGACAGCGCATAGTTTCCTATGATAATCCGCCGTTTTACTTCCGCGCCGAAGCCTTCGCTCCTGGTGGCGGTAAAGAGGGCATCGAAGCCCTCACCGGGGTCACGGCGCTGACCAAACCTGATACCGTCAAAGCGGGCAAGATTGCTCGCCGCCTCGCTCAGGGCTATAACGTAATAACTGGCAACCGAAGCGTCCAGTATGGGAATATCCACTGTTTCGACTATTGCGCCCCGCTCGCGGAACCACTTCTTCGCCGATTCAAACACTGCGGCAACTTCACTGTCCAATCCCTTTGCCTCTTCAAACTGCTTCGGCACAGCGACTCTCAGCCCGGAGATCTCCCGAGCCTTGAGATTTTTCAGATTGGACACATCGAGATCCGCGCTGGTATCATCGTAAGGGTCAACCCCTGCCATAACCGAAAGAGGAAGCGCAATGTCACGGGGACTGCGCCCCATGATGCCCGCCTGATCCAGGGAGCTTCCAAAGCTGGTAATCCCCCAGCGGCTGAGGCTTCCGTAGGTCGGTTTGAGACCGTAGACGCCGCAGTAACTCGCAGGAAGCCGTACTGACCCCCCTGTTTCGGTTCCCAGCGCAAAGGGCGCCTGATTTCCGGCAACCACCGCCGCAGAACCGCCGGAACTTCCCCCGGGGGCATAGTCCCTGTTCACGGGATTCCGGGAGGGACCGTAGGCGGAGTATTCCGTGGAGGATCCCATGGCGAATTCGTCCATGTTGGTTCTTCCCACAGGAATGGCTCCTGCGTCTAAAAGGCGCTGTACTATGGTAGCGGTATAGGGGGCGGTATAACCTTTAAGGAGATTACTGCCGCAGGTGCAGGACTTTCCCTTAATGGAAATATTATCCTTCACCGCAAAGGGAACTCCCAGCAGGGGCTGCGTATCAGAAGCCGAAGCATCGGTCTTCCGTTTTTCATCCGCCGCAGCAGCAGCGGCTTGAGCGTCATCAAACCATTCGACGTAGCCGTTAAGGGGCTTTTCAGCGCCGCAATCGCCGTCGTACGTGTCTTTAAGGGCATCCACGGCGGCAGCGCTGGTGAGCTTTCCAGAAGAAAAAGCCTCCAGCAGTTCCGTGACACCGAGTGAAGATATATCCATAGTAGATCTGCGCATTTATGCGCCTCCTCCGAGTACCTTGGGTACCCGGAAATATCCGTCAAGAAATTCTGAGGTCATGGCTTTTACATCCCTGACTTCAAGCCCCGGTACTATCTCATCGGCGCGGAGACACTCCGCCGTCGAAGTCGAATAAGCATCGTAGGGGTCTTCATTATCATCATACGCAGAAAGAATATCGAAATACTCTACAATCTGACCGACCTGCTCCCTGAGAAGTTCCACATTAGAACTCTCAGGCGATAGGCGTGAGAGATACAACAACGTCTCCAGGGTTGTATCATCAATCTTTTTTGTCTCAGAACTCATCGTCTTTTACCCTCAATAAGGAATGCCCCTGGTATTTGGGCATAAACCGTTTCGGTTCCTGGTATTCAAACTGAACCGTTATCACATACTCGTCTTCAGCATACCCAGTCTTTGTAATTATACCATAACCGTAGTCGTCATGGAATACCTTTTGCCCCCGAGACCATTGTTGAGAGAGCGCATCGCCCCCATACGGACGCCCCTCCGCGCGACCCTCTTGAGGGCTGCGCTGAAAAGTGCCGTTCTGGTTCGGCTGCCCCGGTTGATTCTGCCGATTGCGCATCTTCCAGGGATCCATACCGATTACTTCTATAGAAGCAGGTTCCATCTCCTCAAGAAAGAGGCTGGGACGCATGAGGGCGGTTTTACCGTAGAGCCTGCGGCTGGCGCAGCTGGTCATATAGAGTTCGTCCTTCGCCCGGGTGATGCCGACATAGCAGAGCCGCCGCTCCTCTTCAAGCTCCGAAGGGTCCTTGTCGTCCCGGGGAAATATGCCCGCTTCCATCCCGGTGATGATAACCCGGGGAAACTCCAGCCCCTTGGTGTTGTGTATCGTAATAAGGGTCACCGAGTCAAGAACCTCCTCCTGCTGTTCCGTGGAGCGATCCAGCTCGATATGTTCGAGGAACTGAATAAGCCCCTCCCGGGACAGGGGATAGAGGGCGGCGCCGTTCATCAGCTCTTGCAGGTTGGCGATCCGCTGAGACCCGGCGATCTCATCCTCCGCACGGTAGTACTCCCCCAGCCCGGTACAGTCGATGAGCTTCTCGATGAACACCGACAGGGTTTCTGCCGCAGGGGATTTACCCTTTTCCGCATTCTCCGGCGAAGCATCTAAAGACGCAGCATTTTCCAGTACTGCATTAAGGGATGCCATGATATGGAGGAATTCCGTGAGTCCCCCCCGAGCCTTTGCGCCGAAAGTGGTGACCATCCGGGAGCAGGCGTCAATGATGCTGCCGCCGGTTTC
>JAITWB010000030.1 GCA_031285525.1 Spirochaetaceae bacterium | reverse complement strand
GACATCGGCAGTGTGGATGAGGTTATCCTCGCAGGCTCCCCCGGCTCTTCGTCTGTGGCGCTTCAGCGGGTCGGCCGGGCGGGGCACGGGGTCGGCATGACCAGCCTCGGGAGGCTCATCCCCTTTCACGGCCTTGACCTCCTCACCGGGGTTGCCCTCGCAGGGGCGGTAGCGGAACGGGAAATCGAAGCGGTTTCTTCCATAGAGAACCCACAGGACTTGCTCGCTCAAGTTATCCTCGCCCTCTGTACCGAATCCCCCCGGAACGCTGACGAACTCTACTGGATACTCCGGGGATTCTCCCCTTTCGCATCCCTTCCCCGGATCTCCTACGACCGAGTGGTACAGATGCTTGCAGGGCGCTACGCCTCAAGCCGTCTCCGGGATCTCAAGCCCCGGATCTATATAGACGGAGAAACCAACACCCTCACTGCAACCGATGGAGTACTGCTCTCCCTCTATGCCGCAGGCGGGGTTATCCCCAACAGGGGAAGCTACTCCCTTCGGCTTCCCGACGGCTCAAAGCTCGGGGATCTGGACGAAGAATTCGTCTGGGAACGGCGCACCGGGGACAGCTTCTCCTTCGGCACAAGATCCTGGCGTATCACCGCCATCGGTGCAGAAGCGGTTGAAGTGGTTCCTCTGGAGCGTCCTGCGGATTTCGTCCCCTTCTGGCACGCAGAACCGGTGTTCCGCAGTCCCATACTGGTACGGCGGATGCTGGACTTTCTGGATCGGGAAACACTGCGGCTCACTCAAGGGGGAATACCGGAAGAAGCAAATTCCTCTGTCAACGGCGATGTCAAGGACAACCCCCTCGCCCCTGTCGGATTCAGCGACGACGCCATGCAGGGAATACGGCAATTCCTCCAATCTCAACGGGAGGCGCAGGAGGGCATACCCCTGCCGGGCAGCGATTTCCTTCCCATAGAAGTGGTGGACGATCCGGTGAACTCAGGGGACATGATGACTGTGGTGCTCCACACCTTTCGGGGAGGGGCGGTGAATTACCCCCTCTCCATGGCGCTCATCTCGGGGCTTGAAGAATCTCTCAGCCTGCGGGTAGAGGCGATCCCCGACGATAACATGATACTCCTTCTCCTTCCCCGGCTTGAGGATTCCCTTCCCGAACAGGCGATCCGGGATACCCTGCGAAAGCTCGGAGATGCTGAAACACGGAAACGGCTCTTCTATGCCCGGTTTGAAAGCTCAGGCACCTTCGGAGCGGCTTTCCGGGAAGCGGCGGAACGTTCCATGCTCATTCAGCGGGCAGGGTTCGGCAAGCGGACGCCCCTGTGGATCATGCGGCAGCGGGCGAAACGGCTCTTCGATATGGTGCGGGAATACGGCGATTTTCCTGCCATTGCCGAAGCATGGCGGAGTTGTCTTTCAGATCACTTCGATATGAACGGTTTTGACGATTACTGCTCTGCGATAGCCGACGGCTCCATCCGTACCGGCTATTTCAGAACCCAGGAACCGACCCCCTTCGCAGAGAGCGTGGTGTGGCAGGAAACGAACAAGCTCATGTACGAGTACGATGAGCGTCCCGAACTGCGGGGAAGCTCCCTGGGGGATACGGTCATCAGCGACGCCCTCGGCGAAGCCCGGCTCCGTCCCCGCATTCCCGAAGGGGTTATTGCAGACTTCACCGCCCGGCTCAAACGGGAACTGCCCGGATGGGCGCCGGACACCGTACTGGAACTCGCCGAGTGGGTACGGGAGCGGGCTGCAATCCCCCTCGATGAATGGCAAACCCTCATCGGGGTTCTGGACAGGGAAACCCGTTCCGCCTGGGAGCGGGATAACACACTCGGAGGAAAGATAGCCGAAGTACAGCTCCCCGGTTCAGCCATAGCTTCCGTGGTACACACTGAGCGGCTCCGGGAATGGGTCGGAACAAGTTCCGCCCGAACAAGTTCCGGTGCGGAACAAAGTTCCGCTTACGAATCCCTCGCTCTTCTGGGGGAATGGCTTCGGTATGAGGGACCTGTTTCGGTTCAGCGTATAGCGGAGGTGTTCGGAGTCCCCCTTTCTGCGGCGGAAGACGCTGTTGACGCCCTCGCAGCGGAGCGGGAACTGGTGCGGGACGTCGCCGTTGGAGGAGCGAACCCGGAGAGTCAACAGGACGGACTTGTCTGCGACAGGGACAACCTCGACCTGCTTCTCAGGCTCTCCCGCCGCCGTGCCCGTCCCGACATACGGGAGCGGCCCTTAGCGTATTTAACGCTCTATCTTGCCCGCCGTCAGGGTATTGCGGCAAACACCGATTCGCCCTGGGAAACCCTTTCCTGTTATAGCGCTCCGGCGAAGCTCTGGGAGACCGAATTCTTCCCTGCCCGTTTTCCCAGCTACAAACCGGAGTTTCTCGATGCCCGGATACGGGAGGGAAAGCTGCTCTGGTTCGGCACAGGAAAGGGTTCTGCCGCCTCTCCCTGCACCGCCTTCTGTCCGCCTGAGGATATGGAACTTGCCGGCGATAGTATCGGCTCAGATGGCGTTGACTCTGATCTCGCAAAGAACCCAAGCGGTATATCTTCCGCCGATTTCGCATCCCCCGCCCATATCGACGGGAAAGCCTATGATTTCTGGGAACTCAAGGATGCGTCAAAGATGGATATCCAGTCTGCAATAAAAGCCCTCTGGGAGGAAGTATGGAGAGGTCGGCTCACAGCCGACACCTGGGAGCCTGTGCGTAAGGGCCTGGTAAACGGCTTTGTCCCCAAGGATGAAAGCGTAGAGCCGCCAGCCGATGACAGCCCGATGACCTTAAGGAGACGCAGTATTCCCCGAGCCTTGAGGGAACGGTGGAGGGCAGGTCCGCCCGTAACGGGACGCTGGTACTCCCTTGTCCCGGATATACCGGCAGACTATTCCGCTGATCCTCTGGACAGGGAGGAACTGGACCGCGACAGGGTGCGGCTCCTGCTCAAACGGTGGGGGATTCTCTGCCGTCCACTGCTGGAACGGGAACTGCCGTCACTATCCTGGGGACGGCTGCTGCCGGTGATGCGGCGGCTGGAACTTGCAGGGGAACTCACGGCGGGACGGTTTTTCAGCGGAATCAATTCCCTCCAGTTCGCTTCTCCCCACATCGCCGCAGAACTGGAAGCCTGTGATACCTGCGGAACAAGTACCGCATCCCGTATCTACTGGATGAACGCCGCAGATCCTGCGAGTCCTTGCGGAATGAATTCCGCCGGTCTTGTCTTAGAAGGGCTCGACCCAAACCTTCCTTCCCGGCTGCCCGGAAACAGGCTCTGCTTTAAGGGGACAGAGCTGGTGGCGGTCTCCCTACGCAACGGTAAGGAGCTGCGGGTGTTTGTCCCCCCGGAGACAGCAGAACTGCCGCAGCTCCTCGAATTCCTCAAAGCTCCCCGGCTGCGGGCGGTTGATCCTGATCGGAAGATCGTTGTCGAAACGATAAACGGCAATCCGCCATCGGAGAGTCCCTACACGCCTGCACTCATCGCCCTCGGATTTGAAGAGGTGAGGGAAAAACTTATACTTTGGTGACAGAGCCTGTTTTGCTACAGGTTTGAGAGAAAAAAAGTAAAAACCTTCCTCATGGTGGAAATTTCTCCTTCTTCGTGTTATATATATAACCAGAAGAAGGAGAATTGCATCATGAAACTAAAAAATCTACTCATAACACTGAGCCTGTTCATTGCCTTTGCCTCTGCTTACGGCAGCGGCGCTATGGATGCTGAATTGGTTAATACCCAACAGATACGCCTCGATAGTGTAGAGAGCGTAGAAGTACATTATTTCGCAGACGATATCACTATTTTTCAGGGAACCTCTGAGTATCTCGAACTCAGGGAATATATGACCGAAAAAAACAAGCGCTACTACGCCGATATCAGAGAAACAGGAAACCAGGTTTTCATAGAATCCGGAAACCGGCCTGAATTGCACTTCGGAACGTTCCACTCCTATGTAGAGATATATCTTCCCGCATTCTATAGAGGGGATCTCTCTGTGGAAATCGCCAGCGGCGACCTTGAGTCATCGGACAGTTTTACTTTTGCGAAGGGGACATTCAAAGTCTCCAGCGGGGATCTCTTTTTCAGCGCTATACAGGCGCAAATCCTATCCTTTGAGACTAACAGCGGACAAATAGCCGCAGATTGGATTTCCGCCGAAAACATTTCCGTTGATGCAGACAGCGTGGAGGTTACCATTGGGAAAGCTGAAGGCAATATGAATATACAGGTAAATTCCGGGGAGATTACTGTGGGAGAACTTCGGGGAGCGGTAAATGCCCGAATCAACAGCGGCAGTATAGAATGTACCGTCGCAGACCTTTCCGGGAATATCGATCTTGCTGCCAGAAGCGGCAGTGTACACCTTACCCTGCCCCGGCCTTCGGAGTTTGCTTTTTCAGCAAAAGCAGAGAGCGGACGTATTTCCACCCCCTTTGAGGAATATCTGACCGGAAAACCAAGGGATCTCTCCGGGAAGGTGGGCAATTCCGACACCATAAGGGTCGATCTTGAAACAACTTCGGGCAATATCGAGGTTGATTGGTAACAGATCGCTTCAGTAAAAAGTAGTTCCCCATGGTAGCAAATTTCCCCTTCTCAAGTGTTATAGATATAACAGGAAGGAGAATTGCCCATGAAAATAAAATATCTGCTCATAACACTGTCCCTGT
>JAITWB010000026.1 GCA_031285525.1 Spirochaetaceae bacterium | reverse complement strand
TCAAGTCCGAAGACGGCAGGGACATCCTCATAGAAAACGGCACGGAACAGGTCTGCCGGGTACGCCTGTTGGATCGGGAGATACGCTTTGACGTAAAAGGCTTCTTCCAGTCAAACCTCCCCCTCATGGAACGCCTGATCACCGCCGTCTGCTCCGGCCTCGAAGGAGATCGGGTTGCAGACCTCTACAGCGGCGCCGGAGTCTTCTCCCTCTTTTTACAGGATCGCTTCGCCGAAACGGTTCTGGTAGAACAAAACCGGGATGCCCTCAAATGGGCTGACATAAACCTGGCAGGGAAAAAACACACCAGCTACGGCATGAGCTGCGGCAAGTGGGTACAGCGTCCCGAAGCCGCCAAACCCTTCAGCGCCGTCATCGCCGACCCTCCCCGCAACGGCCTCGAAGGAGATGTCTGCAAGTGGCTCTGCGGCCTCAAAGGAACAGAACTCCGATACGTCTCCTGCAACCCCGTAACCCTTGCCAGAGACGCAGTAAAACTCGCCGCAGGAGGCTGCACCCTCAAGAGTCTGCAGCTCTTCGACTTTTACCCCCAAACCAGCCATATTGAATGTGTAGCTATCTTTGATAGCCGAGAAGTAGGAAAAAATACTGATCCCAATGGGCAGAACAGATGAAAAGCGCCCTCCCCTTCCGATACAGGGTTCTCCCGGCGATTCGGCTCTGCGCCTTACTGAGCGCCGCGCTCTGCGCCCTGCTCTGTTCTGCAAAAACAGCCGCCCAGACACCCGGCAGAGGTACAACTGTCAGCGCAGGCGGCGTTCCCGACCCGGCATGGCGCACCGCCATAGCGGGATCCATGGTTTCGGGACCCTTCGCCGGAAAAAGCGGCTTCGTATTTGCCGGTGACGACCGGGCGCTCTACGGCTTCCGGGACGACGGCAGGCAGCTCTGGCGGACAAGTCTCCCCGGAAGGGCGACCCCCCACATAACCGTCACCGGAGACGGCTTCGTCATCGCCGTTACCGACCGCCGCCGGGTAAGCCTCTACAACCCCGACGGCAGACGCCTTTGGCAGGCAACACTCCCTGAACAGCCCTCGTTTCAGCCTGTTCAGGGCAGGGACGGCCGCATCTTCATCCTCTCCGGCTCCCGGCTCCTGTGTTACTCCGTAACGGGAAAACAAAAATGGCACCTCACCCTCCCTGCCGCTCCTCTGGCAAAGCCCAACACCCTCAACGACGGCAGCCTGCTCCTGCTCTTACCGAACAGGGAAGCGCTGCACCTCTCTCCCTGGGGCGAAATCAAAGCCCGAATACAGCTCCCTGACACAGCCGCCGTAACCGCAGACACCCCCGCAGGAGCGGTCATCGGCTTCACCAACGGCGGCATCACCTGTTACAGCACGGCCGAAAACGGCTCCGAAAATGGCTCCGGAAACGGCTCCTCAAAGGGCAATCTTGAAACCAGATGGAGCTATCCTTCGGGAAGCAGGAAAATACTGCGCCTCTGTGCAGGTAACTCCGGCGGCGGCAGCGGTATTCTCCTCGCCGTAGGAAGCGACAGCTTCATTTATGCCTATAACGTCATGACAGGAGAAACAGAATGGGGTATATTTGAATATGAAGTATATCCCAATAGTATAGAGTCCATTTCGTACCATAACGGTGTGTTTAATATTCTTGCCGGATCTATAGGTGTGGGGTATACTATAGAAGGAACACTGCAATGGAAACGGGCGCTCCCGGCGCAGGTTTCGCCTTCAGCCTATACCTCTGGGGGCTATCTGGTCACCGGAGGACGGGACTGGATCATTACCGGATATAAGCTCGACGCTCCCATCGTCAGAAGAGAGCGTTATACCCCGGAGCGTTCCTACAACACTATTTCTGTTCAGGAACGCCCACTCCTGCCTCCAGGCTCCAGCGCTCCGGTGATTCGGTTTATGGACACCGCAGAACAGGCCTTCCGTTCAGGAACCGCAGGGAGCAAAGAGGCTGAGTATATAGGAGAATTGGCTTCCATTGCGCTTTTCAAGCCTCCCCAGGGGGCGGCGAATATGGGAATGAGGGACGTAGAGTATCCCGCAACCCCGGGTATGCTCGACAGAAGCCGGGCGATGCTCCTCCTCGGCGAAAGCGGCTCCCTGGATGCGCAGCAGTTTTTGATTCGGGCGCTGGAAATCGAGGAGGACTACTCCCTCAGAACCAGTGCAGTGAAAGCACTGGGAATCATCGCCTTCGACCCCAACGGGAAAGCGGTGCAGGCCATACGGGCAGCCATCCTGCGTCCGGGAATCAGGGACGACGGATTCTACTACACCGTATGCGATTCAGTGTATGAGATATGCCGATTTATGGGCGCAAGCAGCTTCCGCGCAGGAGGGCTTGATATCATAAAATCCCTCATGAACGATAGGTATGGGGTGAAGGTATCGATATATGCGGCGAAGACATTTGAGAAACTCGCCCGGTAGATAGAAAGGCGAAGCAATAGTTTCGGATGAAATAAAGGTTGGAGGGAACATGGCTATTAGCAGGATAGATTTTGACAATTTTCTCATATTCAAAAGTTTCTTTACCGTAGACTTTTGTGATGGAATAAATGTTTTTATCGGAGAAAATGGAACGGGTAAAACAACATTGATGAAACTTCTATATGGCTGGACACAAAAAAATAATGATTATCTTGATTTGGAAACCGATGGTAAATACAAAAACTGCCTTAAGGAAATGAATAATATTGAATACTACTTTGGAGCGTCATTAGAAGAAATGGGATACAATAAATATTGGTATCCTAATGTAATACTTGCTCCTTTGAAGAAACTACAAGCGGTCTATATTCCAACAACAGAAATGTTATCCCATTCTCGCGGCTTCTTAGCTTTATATAGAGAACTCAGACTTCCCTTTGATGGCACAGAAGTAGACATACTCTCAAAAGCAGAAAGGTCTGAAACCCGGGAAATTACTCCCAATGCTGTATTAGTACTGGACAAAATTAAAAAAATAATCGGCGGAGAGGTTGTATACGAAAACGATTCTTTTTTCGTTATAAAAGAAGGGAATAAAAAAACACCCTTTCCCCTTGAAGCCAGTGGATTCCGTAAGTTCGGGTTATTGTGGAAATTGCTCCGCAATGGATTACTCGAAGAGGGTTCTATTCTTTTTTGGGATGAACCTGAAAACAGCCTTAACCCAGAACTGGTTCCGGTTCTGGTAGACATCCTCCTTGAATTGTCCAAAAACGGCGTACAGATATTCCTGGCAACCCACGATTACAACCTTGCCCGCTATTTTGATGTCCGTAAAAACAAAGATATTCCTGTGTTGTTTCATAATTTGTCTAAAACAGAAGCTGGACAAATAGCATGTAATTCATCTCCAGAATATCTCAAACTGCCCAATAATATGCTTGAAAAGGCAAATGAGCAGTTGTTTGAAGCGGTTGTGACAAACGCAATGGGAGAAGATGACGATGAGTGATTATGTAATGGAGGAGGGAAATCTGAAATTCGACTTCACTCGCTGCGGCGTTCCTACTAAGTTTGATATAGAAAGCAACAGTGGATTATCTGCGGTAGATTTTATCGCACACAAGAAGAATTGCATACTTTTTATTGAAGTAAAAGACTATCAGAATCCTAATACATCGGACTCACAGCGTACAGAGACTCTGGTGATGTTGCGTGAAGCCGTGAAAAACAAAGAATCTACTTTTTGCCTAAAAATGGGCAGTAAAATAAAAGACAGTCTGCTTAGTGTTTATGCCAAAGGCAAATCTGAATTATTCACCAAAAATGTTGTTTATTTGCTTTTTATCAACTCTGATATGTTGACAGCGGCTGAACGGCTATCGTTGTTCGATAACATATGCGGGTATGTGCCGACAGGTTTAAATCATGATCGCTTTACGGCTTTTAAGAAAATCAGATTTAAGATTGTTGATGCCGAGAAATTGAAGAAATATGGAATCACTTGCACAACTATTGTTTGAACACTACCATTTGGGTTAATGGAGAAATAGATAAGGAGTACATATGAAGATTTGGCAGAAAATGATGAAACAGGCGGCATGGATTGGTCTCATATTAATCCTGTCGCAGGGCGTGTTTGCCCAGGCAGTAGACGCGCCGGAACTGGAAAGTGTCGGCGGACAGACTATTGAATTTATCAACTACACCGGTCCCCAGTCCATCGTCAATAGTATGGATCAGATCCGTACTATCGGAAATAATCTGGGACAGGTCATCAGCGCAGGAGGAACTGCTTCGGCCTATGGCGACCGCTACCGGATCATACATGCGGTTGATCCTGCTGCGGCGTCAGGATTCGATGCGGACATTCTTATTCTTGAACAGAATGCCGGGGTCGATCACATCAGGAACCTCAGGGCTATCATAGCCGCATACCTTTCATCCGTTTACGGTTATGAAGAGCGGGATGCCGCAACGCTGGCAACCTTTATCACTGTGTACAATGCAGTATACCGGGGCAATCTGGGGGTATTCACTGCAAAGTATACCCCCGCAGTGGTTCAGCACCTCACCGCCGAGGCGGCAGGTCTTTCTACCAATTACGCAGATTGGCCGGGAAAAAGCCAGATCGTCATCCCTCTCTCGCCGGGACGGGAAGGTACTCTCAGCGCCATCGATACCTCCACAATAACCGATGATTCTGTCACCGACTCGATGCGTCAGGACGAAGGCATGGGACTGGATGACCGCAAGGACATGGTAGATCTGAAGGAACGGGAAGCGGAAGCCGCCCAGGAACGGGCCGATGAAGCTCAGCAGACCGCAGACACCGCTCAGGAGCAGGCTAATCAGGCGCAGCAGCGTCAGGATGAAGCTCAAACCCAGCTCGACCAGACCCGTCAGGAAGCGGAACAGGCTCGGGAGACCGCAGATCAGGCCGCCCAGCAGGCAGCTGATGAGCCGGACAATGAAGAGGCTCAACAGCAGGCGTCTCAAACCGAGCAGGCCGCCCAGCAGGCGGAAGAGCAGGTTCAGGAACAGGAGCAGGCCGTAGCGGAGCGGGAGCAGGAAACTCAAGCCGCCCAGCAGGAAGCGGATCAAGCTCAAGAGGCAGCGGATCAGGAACAGAACTTTGCAGATCAGAAACAGGAAGAAGCCCAGGCTGAACGGGTCGATATCGCTCAAGACCAGCAGCAGATCATTGCCAAGGAAGACGCTGACCGTCAGGCGAACGCAAACGCCTCCCCTGCCTATGCCCTCAAGGTCATCGACACAACAGAACTGCTTTCGGAGCTGGTAGTGGTAGACCTCAATACCGGAAAAACCATGAAAGAGTCTCCGGTCAATTCCATCAGAGGCCGCACCATCTATGCCGCCGATAACGGTTACATAGCCGTCGCCGGAACCAACACCGGAAACGGCGCCATACGGTTGGTTACCATCGACAGCGAGACCCTCGACATCACAGGACAGAGCAATGAAGACATTGCGGATCAGGCGGTTCTCGTAACCGACGGCACGAGCTACTTTACCGTCATCAAAGACGGCGAGAGCTGGGCGATAGGAAAGTATTCCGCAGACCTCCAGCTCCAGAACAAGTCAGCCATAAAGGTTGTCCCCCAAACAGCCATCGTTGTTACCGATAACGGTCTGTTTGTACAGAATGACGCCAATGCACTGCGGCTGTTGAGAACCGGAGATCTGGTAGATATTACACAGCAGTAAGGTAAGACTGTCTTGAACCCTGGTTGGGTTCGGAAAAAACTCCCGAAGAAGCGGGCTAAAGGCTCGCTTCTTCGAGAGAAGTTATGAAAAGCTATTCTGTATCAATAATTTCAAACGAGATATCCTCAAGGTTTCGCTTCAATTCCACAGAGGGCAGAAAAAGTATTTTTACTTTTTTCACATGACTGGTGTGTAATTCCTCTGCCGTGTCCATTCCTTCACTATTAACCGATATCCGAAAAATCCCAAAGCCTTCCAGATTTATGGAATGTCCAATCTTTAAGAACGTCGGCATCAGCTCGACTAAATTCCTCAGTGCACTCTGCACATCACCGGAAGACAGGGAAGACCGCTTCCCTATTGCAGCAGAAATCTCCTTCATTCCCACTGTTCCAACCTTCTCATGGGTCAAATACCACTTGATCATATCCTGATTTTGAGGATTCTTCTTCTGCATCTTCTGTAATCTAATAGCCATTACCACTCTCCTCCCATTGTTAGTATAAAACTAACATACGAAAGAAAAAGCATTTAGTCAAACAAAATTAAAAACATACGATATTTTTCATAAAAACGTCGTATGTTTTTCATAAAAACGTCGTATGTTTTCTATGAAAACACCGTACATTTTAATTAAAACATACGGTGTTTTTATCTATTTCCCTACTCTTATTTCCAAAGCAGCCTTTGCATTTCCATCATCTTACCACAAACCGGAGCGGATAGCGGTACCGCACTGCAACGGCGGTTCCATTCGCCTGAGCCGGGGTTCCCTGAAAACCCTGAAAGGCTTTAACGGCGGCTTCTCCAAAACCTCTATCCTTTGGGTCTTCTTTTAAAATGACAATATTCTGAACACGCCCTTCCCTGTCCACGAACAATTCAAGATAGACAATCCCGCCTATGCCTGACTTTTGGGCAATCACCGGATACACCAATCGGCGGCGCAGTTCCTGTTCCGAAAACACCGGGGGGACTGAGATTTGGTGCATGGGAAGATAGGTATCCTCAACAGAAGCAACAGCGGGAACAGATCGTTGTATCACTTCGGAGCTTACCGTAACTTCCGGCAATTCTTCATCGGTGGCTTCCATTACGTCTGCAATGCTTTCAACCACTTCCGGCTGTACCGGAGGAGCTTCTCTCGGAGGAGGCGGCAATTCCCTTGGGGGAATAATCGGTGGGGGCAGGGCTTCATCAAAATTAGTCAGTTTCATAACCTGAGCAGGAGCGTCATCTTCTACAGCAATCGACGAGTTCAGGTGAAAGGTTACAAATAATAACGCTCCGTGGATTCCTGCAATCGCAAGAAAAACACAAAGCCGGACAATATTCAGGCTACGCATCTTTTACCACAAAACTGACAACCCTGTGCTCCAGAAGCTGGAGGATTTTTAATACCCCGTCAACATACTGAAAAGGAGTACTCCTATCCGCAATGACATGCACCCGGGTATCCGGCGCTTCCCGGTACATATCCACGATTGCATATTCGATAGCCGAAACATCAGTAGGTATTCCATCAAGATAGATATTGCCGACAGCATCTATCCAGATCTCCATATTCTTTTCTGCACTCGTTTTTTTTGTTGTATCCGCTTCGGGATACTCTATCTTAACTTCCTTGCGGTAGTTTATCAGAGAAACAAGCATGATGAAAATCAACAGAAGAAATGCCACATCGGACATTGCGTTTACGGGAACAAAAGGAGTCCTTCGTTTTCTATTCCGTATGTTCATACCTTCATCAGCCCTCTTCTTTCATTTTAAACGAAAAGGAATCTACTTCCAGTCTTTGCGCCAACTCCACAAAGTTCACCACATCCTGCCAACTGGTATTTGCATCCGCCAAGAGCAGCACCGCCAGATTCGGCTTAACGGCGATTGCATCAGCAATCACCTGTTCTGCATTCTCAAGGCTTATCTCTCCTTCGTTGAGAAAAAGCGTCCCCGAACCGTTTAACTCAAAACGCAACAGCTCTTCCCGGGGAATCAAGCGCATAGAATCCTTTACCGGAAGGTTCATCAAAAAGCCTTTATTGACATTAAACCCTGCGATCACGATGAAATAAATGATGAGCAGAAATGCCAGATCACTTAAAGCGCTATTTTCTTCGGCCCCTTTTTTCTTAGGTCTCCGCAGTGTCATATCTATACGGCCTTTGTTTCGGATTCAGTTTTACCGAGACTGCTCTTTGCCTGTTTTGTTGTCGCAATCTTAATGATGAGGTCGATACCGTTTTTATCGGTTTGCTGAACAAAGGTATCAACCATATGGGTAAAGATTGAATGGGCGGATGTGGCAAGCACGGCAATGATCAAACCGAAAACCGTCGTGATAAGGGCTTCATAGATTCCCCCTGCAACGATCTGGGCATTCACTTCGGTAGCTTCCGCAATCGACTTAAAGGCGCCTATCATCCCGGAAACGGTTCCCAGGAATCCCGTAAGCGGGGCAAGGGAGGTTAACACCGTAAGAAAGTCAAAGCCGTTTTCCAAAGAGCTTATACACTTGCGGGCTTCCGCCTCCACCGCTTTTTCCATTTGATACTCCGAAAGGTTTGACCGCTGTACCAAGGTAAGGAGCACCCGAGCGCCCATTCTCCGTTTTGTTAATGGTACTAAATAGGCTTGAGCCCCTTCCATATCAGCATCTTCGATATATTGCTCAATCTTTTCCCGCAAATCATCGATACGGAGATTGTGATAACACAGATACACAGCCCGCTCCAACGCAATTGCAGTGGTAATAATCGAAAACACAAGGAGAGGCCACATAAACATGCCTCCCATCTGAAAAAACTCTAACAAAGAAAACAGTTCACTTCCATTATTCATATACCAAACTCCGTTTACTCTTTTATCAACTGAATCGCCGTATACAGCTTAGCACATACCGCATCCCAGTTATATTCCAAATACATCCATGACAGAGCCTCTTCAAAATCCCGCAAGAGTCCGCCGGAATTGCGATACTCATACAGCTCTTCGGGAAAAACCTGCTCTGTATAAGAAACATTCCACTTGATATCTTCCGCCCGATTCCACTCCGCCTGTTCTTCTGTCCAAGAAGCAGGTCTTTTCTTTTTGGCAACCATTTCCGGAAGAATAAGCGGTTTCCAATAAGACTGAAATTCCTTCTCGCTCCCCAATGCAGGAACATTCGATTGAGCCTTCATCCATTCAACCAATGCGAAAATCCGTTCATACCGATTCTTCAAACTCCGTAACGCAGTATCGTCAACAGACCTTTGATCATTGTATCGAATCTTGCCGGAAGAAATACCGATAACCTCAATAGGGTTTGTAATGCTCAATGACGCAGTATTACCTTCGGCGGCAAAGATCCCGCTTGCAGATACATCCATGACAAACTCATTCCAGCCGGAGATACTGCTGCACAAAAAGGTGTACGATGTAAGATACAGCCTTCCGCTCGCATCAGGCATGGATGTTTTAAACGTCAGGTTCGGCACAGTACCAATGGAAACAGAAAGAAAATCAGCTCCGTCCTTTGGATGTTCCTGTTTTACCGCAACGCTGCCTTCCACCGCTTCATACACGGCAATTGTCTTTGACGCGGTAACCGTCCCATCCAATAACTGACCTGCAGCTCTCATTACCGTGTTGCATCCAGTAACGGATACAATCAACAGTATTACAACAATAAAACCACCTATTCTTTTTTTCATTAGTAGCTCCATTTAAATCCGAATGAGGGCATCGGTATGGGAATCTCAAAACCGGCGGAACTGCCTTCATTCTCCTCCCCGGTATATTCATTAAACGTGGTATTGCCCTTCGGTGTGTACACCAGGGACATCAGGTTTTCAACAGCAAGATAAATCTCGCCCTGCACCTTACCTTTTCTATCAAAGGTATAGAAGGAAAACTTCATATCCAGAGGAAGAGAAAAAGCTGTCCGCTCCGTGTCGGAATAAAACTCATCCCGGCGATACTTTGTAATCGTTTCACCATCGAGCCAGGGAACAGTATACGGTTGGACTGAACCGGCCTGTTTCTTGGGAGCGCCGCTGGCAAAACCCAGCCGGGTAGAAATATGAAAGTTCTTCGTCGGTTTAAAGTTTACGAAAATATTCACGTTATGAAACCGATGAAATGAAGGATAATACCAATCCGGTCTTCACGGCTCAGAGAAATTACCCACACTTGATTCCTGACCGGTGGTTGCAGGATCCTTATAGCGGGCGTAATTAAAGGAATAAGAAATCCAGCCGTCCCAGTACCGGGATTCGTATTTTTGCAAAATCAGATCAAAACCGACGATATACGCCTGACCGTCAAAATTGATAATCATCTGTTCTGTAACATCGGTGGTAATATTCGAAGTCGTATATGCCCGATTAAAAATATACTTGTAATATCCTTCTATATTAAAACTAATATCATTCACAAAATCTATCTTGGTACCGATCACAGAAGTCCAGGCTCTATCCTGCTTCATCTCAAAATCATCGATACCCTTTCTGCCTTCCATAAACTGAATATCCTTATTCATCGCAGAAAACAAACCGCTCCCTGCGGTAAGCGAAAGAGTCTCGATAATGCCAACATCCTCTAACAAGCCGAAATCCAGGTTAAGCCGGGGATTAAAAGCCGGGAAGGTTTGTATAGCAAAGCTGGACTTATCCGGATTCTCCCCGATAAAATAAACATGATCAACCCGCAAGCCCAGCTCCGCATCGAAGCGCCAGTCATCATTATGGTATTCAACAAGAGAATAGGCAGAAGAATTAATCCCCCGGTTCGTCATTTCCCTGTCTATGTTTATCTCCTTCATTTGGAAGCTTCCCGAGAAATCAATAAATTCCTGCATCAAATGGGTGAGCATATTTTGATTCCATATGTTAAACCGCTCCTGAACTCCTGCGGCAAACAAAAAGCCCTTTCCGAGATCCCAATCATAATCAAGGCGCAGTTGATAGTTTGAATTAATCTTGTCCTGGGTGATATTGTTATCTACCGGGATAGGCTCCTGATCTATTCCCTCTTTATCACGAACGGTAATCGTATTATTCATTTTTGCTTCAATATTAGAATTGAGAAACCCTGCGCCAATAGAGGTTTTCAGCACCATCGCATTTGTCGGATTCACCACCACCCCGGTAGTCAAAAAGCCCTGTAAATTATCCCAAAGGAACTTCATATCTGAGATCGTTTTCATGCGAGGTGCATCGTTTTCATATTCAAAGGCGGCGCCCACACCGTCGCTGCCGATAAAACCGTTGGCATACCATTCCACATTCGGGGTAAAGCGATAGTTTGCTGCCATCGCACCGCTGCGGATGAAGGGGGCCTGTGAGACCGAGTTTGCCAGGGGAATAAAGAGTTTAGCCAATGCAAAAAAGGGGTCCCAATAGGATACCCTTCCCAGCAGCATGATTCCCCCTTTGCCATTAAAGGGG